>NZ_JBFULV010000004.1:0-120006 GCF_054049715.1 Rhizobacter sp. P5_C2
CGGCACATCGCGGCACATCGGTGTCGCCGGCGTTCATCAGCATCAGCAAGGCCTGGCCGGACGGCCCCGGCGCGCCGATGGCCGCGCCCAGCGCGCGCTGCGCCGGGTCGCGCCAGTCCGCATCCGCGAGCGGCGTGCCGTCGGCCTGCAGCCAGCCGAGGTCGACGCGGCCCTGCGCATCGGCGAGGCCGCTGTACCAGCGGTCGAGCAGCGGCCGGTGCGTGCGGCGCAGCGCCAGCACCTGCGCGGTGAACGCGACCAGCGCGTCGTCGGCGCGCGACCAGTCGATCCAGCTGGTCGCGTTGTCCTGGCAGTAGGCGTTGTTGTTGCCGCCCTGCGAATGCCCGAGCTCGTCGCCGGCGCACAGCATCGGCGTGCCCTGCGACAGCAGCAGCGTGGCCAGCAGCGCGCGTTGCAGCCGCCCGCGCAGCGCCCGGATCACCGGGTCGTCGCTCGGCCCTTCGACGCCGGCGTTCCAGCTGTGGTTCTGGTCGTGGCCGTCGCGGTTGCCTTCGCCGTTCGCCTCGTTGTGCTTGCGGTCGTGGCTGACCAGGTCGGCCAGCGTGAAGCCGTCGTGCGCGACGATGAAGTTCACCGATTCGGCCGGCATCCGTCCGCGCGCCTGGAACACGTCGGACGAGGCGCACAGCCGCTGCGCCAGCTCGCCGCGGCTGGTCTCGCCGCGCAGCCAGAAGCTGCGCACCGTGTCGCGGAAGCGGTCGTTCCACTCGGCCCAGCCGGGCGGGAACTGGCCGAGCTGGTAGCCGCCGAGGCCGATGTCCCAGGGCTCGGCGATCAGCTTCACGGTGGACAGCAGCGGGTCCTGCGCGATCGCGTGGAAGAACGCGGCACCGGTGTCGAAGCCGCCAGCCGTCGCGCCGCGGCCGAGCACCGGCGCGAGGTCGAAGCGGAAGCCGTCGACGTGCATCTCGCTGACCCAGAAGCGCAGCGAATCCATCACCAGCTGCAGCACCCGCGGGTGACCCAGGTTCAGCGTGTTGCCGGTGCCGGTGTCGTTGACGTAGAGGGCAGGGTCGTCGGGCCGCAGCCGGTACCAGGCGGCGTTGTCGAGGCCGCGGAAGTGGATCGTGGGCCCCTGCTCGTCGGTCTCGGCGCTGTGGTTGTAGACCACGTCGAGGATCACCTCGAGGCCGGCCGCATGCAGCCGCTTGACCATCGTGCGGAATTCGTCGCGCACCGCGGCGCCGGACGCGCCCACCGCGGCGAGCACCGGGCTCGGGCAGAAGAAACCGACCGTGTTGTAGCCCCAATAGTTGCGCAGGCCCATGCGCACCAGCCGTTCTTCGTCGAGCGCCTGATGCACCGGCAGCAGGCTGACGGCGGTGATGCCGAGCAGCCGCAGATGGGCGATGGCGGCGTCGCTCGCCAGGCCCGCATAGGTGCCGCGCTGTGTCTCGGGCACGCCGGGGTGCAGGCGGGTGAAGCCCTTCACGTGCACCTCGTACAGCACCGCGTCGGCCAGCGGTGTGCAGGGCGGCGCATCGCCGCCCCAGTCGAAGCTATCGTGCACGACACGCGCCTTCAGCGCCTGCGCGCCGTTGTCGCGAAGGTCCATCTCGAGCGGGCGCTGGCGGTCGCCGCCGAAGTGCGGGTCGTTCCAGTCGAAGCGGCCGACGATCTCGCGCGCATACGGGTCGAGCAGCAGCTTGTTCGGGTTGAAGCGCTGCCCGCGCTCCGGCTGCCACGGGCCGTGCGCGCGCAGGCCGTACACCAGCCCCGGCTGCGCGCCCGGCAGGTAGCCGTGCCACACCTGCTGCGTGCGCCCCGGCAGCGCGGTGCACGATTGCTGCTGCGTGCCGGCGTCGTCGAACAGGCACAGGGCTATGCCCTGCGCGTGGTCGGAGAACACCGCGAAGTTGATGCCCTGGCCGTCCCAGTGCGCGCCCAGCGGCCACGGGCGTCCCGGCTGCAGCGGCGTCAAGCCTCCCACTCCAGGAACACGGTGGCCAGCGGCGGCAGCGTCAGCATCACCGACTGCGCACGGCCCTGCCACGGCACGTCTTCCGAGCGCGCGGCCCCGAGCGGCGTGCCGACATTGCTGCCGCCGTAGTGCGCCGAATCGGTGTTGATGCGCTCGCGGTACTCGCCCGGCCGCGGCACGCCGACGCGGAAGCCCGAGCGCACCGTCGGCGTCAGGTTCGAGACGACCAGCACCGTCGCGCCGTCATGGCGGCCCTGCCGCACGAAGCTGATCACCGAATGCTCGGCATCCTGGTGGTCGATCCACTCGAAGCCGGCCGGGACGAAATCCTGCTCGTACAGCGCCGGCGTGGCGCGGTAGAAGCGGTTCAGGTCGCGCACCAGCCGCTGCACGCCCTCGTGCAAACCATCAGACAGCAAATGCCAGTCGAGGCTCTGGTCATGGTCCCATTCGCGCTCCTGCGCGAACTCGCCGCCCATGAACAGCAGCTTCTTGCCCGGGTGCCCGAACATGAAGCCGTAGTAGGCGCGCAGGTTCGCGAACTTCTGCCAGCGGTCGCCCGGCATCTTCGCGATCAGCGAGCCCTTGCCATGCACCACCTCGTCGTGCGAGAGCGGCAGCACGAAGTTCTCGTTGAAGGCATACACCAGCCCGAAGGTCATCTCGCCGTGGTGGTGCTTGCGGTGCACCGGGTCGCGCGCCATGTACTTCAGCGTGTCGTGCATCCAGCCCATGTTCCACTTGTAGTGAAAGCCCAGCCCGCCGGCGAAGGTGGGCCGCGACACCGCCGGGAACGCGGTCGATTCCTCGGCCAGCGTCACGGCCTGCGCCCGCTCGATGCCCACCACCTCGTTCATGCGCTTCAGGAACGCGATGGCCTCCAGGTTCTCGCGCCCGCCGTGCACGTTCGGGATCCACTCGCCGGGCTCGCGGCTGTAGTCGCGGTACAGCATCGACGCGACCGCATCGACGCGCAGCCCGTCGACGTCGTAGCGCTCCAGCCAGTACAGCGCATTGCCGACCAGGAAGTTGCGCACCTCGGTGCGGCCGAGGTTGTAGATCAGCGTGTTCCAGTCGTTGTGGAAGCCTTCGCGCGGGTCGGCGTATTCGTACAGGTGCGTGCCGTCGAACTGCGCGAGGCCGTGCACGTCGCTCGGGAAATGCGCCGGCACCCAGTCGAGCAGCACGCCGAGGCCGGCCGAATGGCAGCGGTCGACGAAGCGCCGGAAGCCCGGGCCGTCGCCGAAGCGCGCGGTCGGCGAGTACAGCCCGACCGGCTGGTAGCCCCAGGAGCCGTCGAACGGGTGCTCGCTGACCGGCATCAGCTCGAGGTGGGTGAAGCCCATGTCCTGCGCATACGGCACCAGCGTGTCGGCGAGTTCGTCCCAGCTCAGCCAGCGGTCGCCTTCCTCGGGCTTGCGCCGCCATGAGCCGAGGTGCACCTCGTAGATGCTGACCGGCGCATCGAGCGCGTTCGACTGCTGGCGCTGCGCCGAGGCCGGCGCGAGCCGCGGCATGTGCGACACCACGCTCGCGGTGGCCGGCCGCAGCTCGGACTGCAGCGCGTACGGGTCGGCCTTCTGCGGCAGCACATGGCCGTCGGCGGTGCGGATCTCGTACTTGTAGCGCGTGCCCTCGGCGATGCCGGGCAGGAAGATCTCCCACACACCGCACTCGCGGCGCAGTCGCATCGGGTGGATGCGGCCGTCCCAGTGGTTGAAGTCGCCGACCACGCTGACGCGCGACGCGTTCGGCGCCCACACCGCGAAGCTCGCGCCGCTGATGCCCTCCATCACGCGGATCTGCGCGCCCAGCGTTTCGTAAGGTCGCAGGTGCGTGCCTTCGGCCAGCAGCCACACGTCGAGCTCGCCGAGCACCGGCGGGAAACGGTAGGGGTCGTCGACGGTGGCGCTGCTGCCGTCGGCCCAGGTGAACTGCAGCCGCCAGGCGCCGGCGGTACTGCCGAGCATGCCTTCGAAGACGCCGTCGGGGTGCAGCTGCGTCAGCACCGACAGCGGCTGCCCGTTGTCGGCGTCGACCGCCAGTGCCGCGCGCGCACCGGGCTGGAAGCAGCGCAGCCAGCGCTGCCCGCTCGCATCGGCATGGGCGCCCAGCACCGAGAACGGATCGCCGTGGCGGGCGTGGCGGATGTCCTCGATCTCGGCGGGGGTCAGCATGGGCGGCAGCAGCGGGTCATGCCACCGATCGTAGCGCTGCGCCGGCCTTCAGCTCGGGGTCGATGTTCCAGATGTCGCGTGCGTACTCGCGGATCGTGCGGTCGGACGAGAACACGCCCATGCCGGCCACGTTGGCGATCGCGCGCGCGATCCAGGCCTCGCGGTGGCCGAACAGCGTGTCGACGCGCTGCTGCGTCTGCACGTAGGCGTCGTAGTCGGCCAGCAGCAGGTAGTGGTCGCCGCCCCACAGCAGCGAATCGATCAGCGGGCGGTAGCGGTCGCGCTCGTCGGGCGAGAACAGGCCGCCGGAGATCGCGTCGAGCACCGCCTTCAGCGCCGGGTTGCCCTCGTAGTGGCGCATCGGGTGGTAGCCCGAGGCCTTCAGCGCCTGCACCTCGGGCGTCTTGAGCCCGAAGATGAAGATGTTGTCGTCGCCGACGCTCTGGCGGATCTCGATGTTCGCGCCGTCGTCGGTGCCGATCGTCAGCGCGCCGTTCAGCGCGAGCTTCATGTTGCCGGTGCCCGACGCTTCGGTGCCGGCGGTCGAGATCTGCTCCGACAGGTCGGCGCCCGGCATGATCACCTCGGCCACCGAGACGCCGTAGTTCGGGATGAACACCACGCGCAGCTTGCCGCCGACGCGCGGGTCGGCGTTGACCACCGTGCCCACGTCGTGGATCAGCCGGATGATCGACTTGGCCGTCTGGTACGACGACGCCGCCTTGCCGGCGAAGATCACGGTGCGCGGCACCCAGTCGAGCGTCGGGTTGGCGATGATGGCCAGGTAGCGCGTCACGACGTGCAGCACGTTCAGCAGCTGGCGCTTGTACTCGTGGATGCGCTTGACCTGCACGTCGAACAGGCTGCCCGGGTCGACGTGGATGCCGGTGTGGCGCTGGATGTGCTCGGCCAGGCGCTTCTTGTTGTTGAGCTTGATCGCGGCGAACTTGCTGCGGAAGGCCTCGTTGCCGGCGTGTTCCTTCAGCTGCGCGAGCTGGTCGAGGTCGAGCCGCCAGCCGCGGCCGAGCGTCTGGTCGAGCAGGTGCGCGAGGCCGGGGTTGGCCTGCGCCAGCCAGCGCCGCGGCGTGACCCCGTTGGTCATGTTCGTGAAGCGGGTCGGGTAGATCGACGCGAAGTCCGAGAAAATGGTCTTGGTCAGCAGCTCGGAGTGCAGCGCCGAGACGCCGTTCACCTTGTGGCTGCCGACGATCGACAGGTTGGCCATGCGCACGCGGCGCTCGCCCGATTCGTCGATCAGCGACAGGCGGCGCAGGAAGCCGTCGTCGCCGGGGCGCTGCTTCGCGGCCAGGTCGAGGAACTCCTGGTTGATGCGGAAGATGATCTCCAGGTGGCGCGGCAGCACCTGCTGCATCAGCGCCACCGCCCAGGTCTCGAGCGCCTCGGGCATCAGCGTGTGGTTGGTGTACGAGAAGGTCTTCTGCGTGATCGCCCAGGCGTCGGCCCACGGCATCGTGTGGTCGTCGCACAGCACGCGCATCAGCTCGGCCACGCCGATCGCCGGGTGCGTGTCGTTCAGGTGGATCGCGACCTGGTCGGCCAGGTTGTGCAGGCTGTCATGCTCGTCCAGGTGGCGCGAGACGATGTCCTGGATCGACGCGCTGGTGAAGAAATACTCCTGGCGCAACCGCAGCTCGCGGCCGGCCGGCGTGCTGTCGTTCGGGTACAGCACCCACGAGATGTTCTCGTACTCGTTCTTGACGCTGGCCGCGCGGGCGTAGTCGCCGGTGTTGAAGGCGTTCAGGTCGATGTGGGCCGGTGCGGCGGCCTTCCAGAGGCGCAGCGTGCTGACCTTCTGCGTGCCGTGGCCGGGGATCACCATGTCGTAGGCCTTGGCCTCGACCGAGCCGGCAGGGCGCCACACCGCGTGGGCCTTGCCGTCGGCATGCATGTGCTGCTCGACATGGCCGCCGAAGCGCACCGGGTAGCTGATGCCGGGCCGCGGAAACTCCCACGGCGTGCCGTCGGCCAGCCACGGATCGGGGTGCTCGACCTGGCGGCCGTGCGCGATGCCCTGCGCGAACATGCCGTATTCGTAGCGGATGCCGTAGCCGAACGACGGCAGGCCGAGCGTGGCCATCGAGTCGAGGAAGCAGGCGGCCAGCCGGCCGAGGCCGCCGTTGCCGAGCGCCGCATCGGGCTCGTGGTCGGCCACGTCTTCGAGCGTCTGCGCATGCAGCGCGACCGCGGCGGCGGCCGGCTCGCGCAGGTCGAGCGCCGCGAGCGCGTTCGACAGCGTGCGGCCGATCAGGAATTCCATCGACAGGTAGCAGACCCGGCGGGCCTTGGCGGCGCGCTCGATGGCCTGGGTCTGGACCCAGCGTTCGGAGAGCTGCTGGCGCGCGATCTGGGCCACGCCGTGCATCACGTCGACCGGGGTGGCGGCGGGCGGCGCGACGCCGACGGTCTTCAGCAGTTGCTCGTCGAGGGCGGCCTGCATCTGCTGGGGGGGGGTCTGGGGTGTCATGTACGGGGAAGTCATCGGCGGGGGTCCTGCAGTGTGGGCCAGACTTTGCTCGTTTGTCCCGGCGTGCGCAAGCGCGGGGGCAGTGCTTCAATGCGGTGCGGGCCGTGCACAATCGGTGCGCGCCGCGACCCCTCCTGGAGACATCATGCAACCCATCGATCTTGCGTTGAGCCTCGACCTGCCCAAGCGCGCCGTCGCGCTGGTGCTGGCCGGTGGCCGGGGCAGCCGGCTGAAGAACCTGACCGACCGCCGCGCCAAACCGGCCGTCTACTTCGGCGGCAAGTTCCGCATCATCGATTTCGCGCTGTCGAACTGCCTGAACTCCGGCATCCGGCGCATCGGCGTGATCACGCAGTACAAGTCGCACAGCCTGCTGCGCCACCTGCAGCGCGGCTGGGCCTTCCTGAAGAGCGAGATGAACGAGTTCGTCGACCTGCTGCCGGCCCAGCAGCGCAACGACGACGAGAGCTGGTACCGCGGCACCGCGGACGCCGTCTACCAGAACCAGGACATCCTCGCGAGCTACGGCGCCGACTACGTGGTGGTGCTGGCCGGCGACCACATCTACAAGATGAACTACGCGCTGATGCTGGCCGACCACGTGGCCAAGGGGCGCGAGTGCACGGTGGGCTGCATCGCGGTGCCGCGCCACGAGGCGGTGGCCTTCGGCGTGATGGCGGTCGACCGCGACAACCACATCGTCGATTTCGTCGAGAAGCCGGCCGACCCGCCGCCGATGCCGGGCCACCCCGACATGGCGCTCGCGAGCATGGGCATCTACATCTTCAATGCGCGCTACCTCTACAAGGAGCTCGAGCGCGACATGAACGACGCCGATTCGAGCCACGACTTCGGCAAGGACATCATCCCGCGCGCGGTGCGCAACGGCCAGGCCTCGGCGCACCCGTTCGAGCTGAGCTGCGTCAGCACGCGGCACGGCGAGGCACCGTACTGGCGCGACGTCGGCACCATCGACGCCTACTGGGACGCCAACATCGACCTGACCGCCACCGACCCGCTGCTGAACCTGTACGACAAGCGCTGGCCGATCTGGACCTACCAGGAGCAGCTGCCGCCGGCCAAGTTCGTGCACAACCAGGACGAGCGCCGCGGCATGGCGGTCGAGTCGCTGGTGTCGGGCGGCTGCATCGTCTCGGGCTCGGTCACGCGCACCGTGCTGTTCTCGAGCGTGCGGGTGCATTCGCACGCGGTCGTCGCCTGGTCGGTGCTGCTGCCGGGTGCGCAGATCGGCCGCGGCGCGCGGCTCATGCGGGTGATCGTCGACCGCGCCTGCGTGATCCCCGACGGCATGGTGATCGGCGAGGATGCCGAACTCGATGCCCAGCGCTTCCACCGTTCCGAGAACGGCATCACCCTCGTCACGCGCGACATGCTCGCCAAACTCACCGCCTGATCACTGCATGAAAGTACTCCAGGTTGCCGCTGAAATCTTCCCGCTGGTCAAGACCGGCGGCTTGGCCGACGTGGCCGGTGCCTTGCCCCAGGCGCTGGTGCGCGCCGGCGCCGACGTGCGGCTGGTGCTGCCCGGCCTGCCGGCCATCGCCGACGCGGTGCTGCACCAGAAGACCGTCTGCGAGATCGGCGCGGCCTTCGGCGCGGCGCGCGTGCGGCTGACGCTCGGCACGATGCCGTACAGCCACCTGCCGGTCTACGTGGTCGATGCGCCCTACCTGTACCGGCGCGGCGGCAGCCCCTACCAGGCGCCCGACGGCAACGAATGGCCCGACAACGCGCAGCGCTTCGCGTTGCTCGGCTGGGTCGCGGCCCACATCGCCGCCGGCGAGTTCGACCCCGACTGGGTGCCCGAGGTGCTGCACACGCACGACTGGCATGCCGCGATGGCCTGCGCCTATGCGCATGCCCATGCGCCGACGCGCGCGGCGCGGGTCTTCACGGTGCACAACCTGGCCTACCAGGGGCTGTTTCCGGCGGGCGACTTCAACCTGCTGGGCCTGCCGGCGCGCTACATGGCGGCCTCGGGCGTCGAGTACCACAGCCAGCTGTCGTTCATGAAGGCGGGGCTGAAGTTCGCTGACCGCGTGACGACCGTCAGCCCGACCTACGCGCGCGAGATCGCGACGCACGAGTACGGCTGCGGGCTCGACGGCGTGATCCGCGGCCGCGGCGGCGATGTCTGTGGCATCCTGAACGGCGTCGACCCGGAGGTCTGGAACCCAGCCACCGATGCCGGCATCGCCAAGCGCTACCAGGCCGATTCGCTGGTCGGCAAGGCGGTCTGCAAGCTCGCGCTGCAGAACGAACTGGGGCTGGAGCGGCGCGCCGATTCGCCGCTGTTCGGCGTTGTCAGCCGGCTCACCTCGCAGAAGGGGCTCGACCTGGTGCTGGCGGCGCTGCCCGGTATCCTGCAGCGCGGCGGGCAGTTCGCGCTGCAGGGCAATGGCGACCGCGCGCTGGAGGCGGCGTTTGAGGGCGCCGCGCGCGCCCACCCGGCGCAGGTGGCGGTGCGCACCGTGTACGACGAGGCGCTCGCGCACCGCATCATCGCCGGCAGCGACGCGCTGCTGATGCCGTCGCGCTTCGAGCCCTGCGGGCTGACGCAGCTGTATGCGCTGCGCTACGGCACGCTGCCGGTGGTGCGGCGCGTCGGCGGGCTGGTCGACACGGTGGTTGACACGACCGACGAGACGATCCGCACCGACCGCGCGACCGGCTTCTCGTTCGAGCCGGCCAGCTCGATGGCGCTGGAGGTCACGGTCGACCGGTTGCTGCACGCCTACGGCCAGCCGGCGCTGTGGCAGCAGCTGATGCGCCGCGCGATGGCGCAGGAGTTCTCGTGGGACGTGGCCGCGGCCTCGTACATGCGCCTGTACGCGCAGTGCCGGGCGAAATAGGACCGCAAAGCAGGACCGCAAAGCAGGGCCACCCCCCAAACGGGGGCGCCAATCTTGTCGATGGAATTTGCGATCGAATGCGTTCACAGTTCGCCCCTTCCGGTACGGGGCCGGCGTGGAGCAGAGCATGCATTTCCAGGAGCAGACAGTCGGTGATTTCAAGATCTATGCCGGCGCGATCGAGGTGGCGCACGGCGGCTACGTGGCCGCGGTGGTGGTGAAACAGGTGCACGGCAACGGTGCGCCCTGCGAGGTGTTCCGCGACGAGGCCATGTGCGACGGCCGCTGCTGGACCGACCCCGAATCGGCGCTGCACTACGCGATGACGGCTGGGCGCTCGGTGATCCGGGACCGCAGCCGGGTCGAAAGCGCCTGAACGTCGCATCCGTCGGCGCATAAGGATCTGCGCATTGCGTCGTTGCCGGCGTGTGGGGCGGCGCTTAGCGTCGCGGGCTCCGCCACCCCGAGAGCCTTCGATGCAGTCCCCCGATCTTCCCGACGCCGCTCCGGCCCATCCACGCCGCCGCTTCATCGCGGCCGCGCTGGCCGCGAGCCTCGTGCCGGCTACCCGCGCGGCCGACGCCGAGACGCTGCGCATCGGGTTCCAGAAATCGTCCACGCTGATGATCTTCCTGAAGTCGCGCGGCACGCTGGAACAGGCGCTGGCGCCGCTGAAGGTGCACGTCACCTGGCACGAGTTCACCTCGGGGCTGCCGCTGCTGGAGGCGCTGAACATCGGCGCGATCGAGCTGAGCGCCGACGTGGCCGATGCGGTGCCGCCGTTCGCGCTGGCGGCCGGCGCGAAGCTCACCTACTGCGCGATCGAGACGCCGTCGCCGCAGGCCCAGGCGATCGTCGTGCCCAAGGAGTCCCCGATCACCGACGTCGCGCAGCTGAAGGGCCGCAAGGTCGCCTTCGCGAAGGGCGCCGGCGCGCACTACCTGCTGCTGGAGGCGCTCGCGAAGGCCGGGCTGGCTATCGGCGACATCGAGCCGGCCTACCTGAGCCCGGCCGATGCACGCGCGGCGTTCGAGAACGGCAGCGTGGCCGCCTGGGTGATCTGGGACCCGTTCCTCGCTGCGGTGCAGCGCCAGGCCGGCGCGCGCATCCTGCTCGACGGTGGTTCGCTGTCGAGCTACCGGCGCTTCTACCTCGCCGCGACGCCGTATGCGCAGCGGCGCCCGGACGTGCTCGGCACGGTGTTCACCGAGCTGCAGCGTGCCGGCGACTGGATCAAGAAGAACCCCGGCCCGGCGGCCGAATGGCATGCGCCGGTGATCGGCCTCGATGCCGCGACGGTGGCCGCGGCCAACCTGCGGCGCAGCTACAAGGTGCAGGCCGTCGACGCCGAGGCGCTGGGCGAGCAGCAGCGCATCGCCGACGCCTTCACGCGGGCGCGGGTGCTGCCGCGCCGGGTCGTGATTGCCGAGTCGCCGGTCTGGCGGCCCAGCTGACGCAACAGCGGAGGGTGTGACGCCAGGCGTCGGCCTTGCAACACCCTGTGTGCGGATCGTGCCGGATAACGGGCTCGCAGCGGGCCTGGGCCGGCCTGTGCCGCGTGGTCCCGTGCTTGCTTGCCGAGGGGCATGCCCTCTCATCGTCATTCCATCGGATCCTCGGCCGGGCTGTTGAGCCTGTTCATGCTGGCCGCCTGCGGCAGCGGCGGCGACAGCAGCGAGGTCAGCCAGAACCCGCCGACCGGCAATGCGCCGAGCCCGGCGCCTGCGCCGGCGCCCAGCCCCGCACCGTCCCCTGCGCCTTCACCCGCGCCATCGCCGGCCCCATCGCCTGCGCCTGCGCCCGCACCCGCACCCGCACCCGCACCCGCACCCGCACCCGCACCCGCACCCGCGAGTGCCACGGCCTTCGGCGCCATCGACACCAGCAACCGCGCCGAGGTGCTCGCGCGCTACCAGGACGGCTTCGTCGCGCTGCGCAAGACCACGTTCAGCTGGACCGGCAATGTGGCAGGCTGCGCGGCCGGCGACACGCCGCTCGCGTACAAGAACGCGGTCGTCAAGCTGGTCAACTACTACCGCGCGATGGCCGGCCTGCCGGGCGACGTGACGCTGTCGCTGACCAAATCGGCGCAGGCCCAGAAGGCAGCGCTGATGTTCGACGCGAACGACCAGCTCAGCCACACGCCGCCGACCACCTGGACCTGCTACACCGCCGACGGCGCCACGGCCGCCGGCAAGTCCAACATCGCCTTGGGCACGAACCTCAACAGCGCCAGCGCCAACAGCTCGGGCATCGGCTCGATCCCGCTGTACGTGATGGACGGCGGCGTGGCGTCGCTCGGCCACCGGCGCTGGGTCTTCAGCCTGGTGCTCGGCGAGGTCGGCACCGGCGACACGCCGCAGGGCAACGCGCTGTGGGTGCTGGGCAACACGCATGCGGCACCGGCCGTGCCGAACGGCATGCCCTGGCCGCCGCGCGGCTACGTGCCCTGGGACAACAAGATCGCCGAGCCGGCGATGCGCTGGTCGTTCTCGTACCCCGGCGCGGATTTCTCGGCCGCCACCGTGACGATGACCGATGACGCCGGCGCGGCCGTGCCGGTGACCGGCGTGGCCGAGCTCGACAAGAACTATGCCGAGAACACGATGGCCTGGTCGATCGGCGGCAGCGGGCAGCCGTGGTCGCGGGCGCCGGCCGACACCAGGCTCGGCGTGACGGTGTCGAACGTCAAGATCGGCGGCGTCGCGAAGAGCTTCAGCTACGACGTGACCTTCATCAAGCCCTGATCGCGGCCGCCAGCTTCGCGAACAGCGGGAGCACGGCCGCATCGTCGGCCTGCAGCAGGCGGTCGCCGACGTAGAGCTCGGTCGCGCTCCAGCCCGGCACCTCGGCGGCCCGCACATGGCCGAAGAGCCAGCCGCGGTCTTGCGCGGCGAGCGCGTCGCGCGCATCGAGCACCGCATCCGGTGGCGCATCGAAGAACAGGTGCAGCAGGTTGGTCTGCGGCACGCGCGGGTTCACGCGCAGGCCGGGGATCGCGTTCAGGCCGGCGGTCAACGAGACCGCGCGCTCGTACAGCGCCGGCATCAGCGCGAGGCGTTCGTCGAAGCGCATCGCGGCCGACACCAGCATCGGGCTCAGGTGGTAGAGCGTTCCGCCCAGGCGCCGGCGCCACAGCCGGGCCTGCGCGATGAAGTCGTCGCTGCCGGCCAGCATCGCGCCCGAGACGGCGCCGATGCCCTTGTACAGCGACACGTAGACCGACTCGAAGCCGGCGGCGATCTCGGCCGGGCTGCGCTGGTAGAACGCCGCGCATTCCCACAGCCGGGCGCCGTCGAGGTGCAGCGGCAGGGTGCGTGCGCGCGCGACGGCGTGCAGCGCGAGCAATTCGTCCCACGAGGGCAGCTGGCCGCCGGCTTCGCGGATCGGCAGCTCGACGATCGCGCAGGCGAGCGGCTGGCGCACCGCTTCCAGGTCCGACGCGAGCATCGGCCGCAACCGGTCGCCGATCGGCACCGCATGGCACTGCAGCAGCGCGCTGAAGGCCTCCTCCTCGTGCAGCGCGAGGTGCGAGGTCGGGTGCAGCCCGAAGCGCGGCAACCGTGCCGCCTCGGTGTGGATGCGCAGCGCGGCGAGCTGCGCCATCACGCCGCTGGGCATGAAGACCGCGGCCGGCTTGCCGAGCAACGCGGCGATCTTGCGTTCGAAGTCGGCGGCCAGCGCGCCGTTGCCATAGTGGTCGTGCTCAATGCCATGGGTCTCGCACCAGGCCGCCATGCGGGCGAACTCCTCGGCCGGCGTCAGCGTGGCGAAGTCGGGGACGATCAGCGTGCATTGGCGGCGCAGCTGCTGGCGTTGTTCGGGGGTCAGCGGGTTGGAGGGCATGAGCAAATTTCAAAAAAATGGGCCGATATCCCTAGAATCCAAAAAAACTTCGAAGCGGACAAGAAAAATGAGGCCTGTCGGGTACGAGCACCTGCGCCAGTCCCTGTCGCTCCCGGCGCTTGCGCCGGCCAAGCCGGCATGGCTGAAGCCGGTCACGCGCATCGAGCCGGGTGAAACCTTCCTGTCCGTTCCGCGCAGTGTTGCACCCGACACGACGCAGCCGCTGGCGCACCTGCTCTTCGCGCTGAAGCACGAGGGCGTCAACCTGCAGATTCTCTCGCAGGCCTTGCCGCGCGTGGACCCCGCCGCGTTGATGAACCAGCTCAGGCAATCGCCGAGCGGTGCCTACATCCGCCTGGCCTGCTGCCTGTGGGAGCGCTTCACCGGTCGGGAGCTGGCCGACCTGCCGGCGATCGGCGGCCAGACCGTGCCGGTGTTCGATCCGGCGCGCTACCTCACCGGCCCCGAGCGTCGCGATCCCCGCTGGCGGGTGTCCTTCAACGGCCTGGGTTCGCTGCGCTATTGCGCGACCGTCGAGCGCACGCCCTGGCTCGACAAGGCGATGGCCTCGGGTGTGCTCGACCGCACCCGCGAGTTCATCGATTCGCTCGGCGCCGGCATGACCGACCGTGCGTTGCGCTGGGCCTACCTGCACGAAACCGAAGACTCGTTCGCGATCGAGCGCGAGGCACCGAGCGAAGACAAGGCTCGCCGCTTCATCGCGCTGCTGCACCAGGCGCATGACGGTCCCGCGTTGAGCGAAGACCACCTCGTCGAACTGCAGAACGCGGCGGTGAGCAGCCTGCACGTGAAGGCGGTGCAGTTCCGCCGCGAGCAGAACTGGTTGCGCGGCCCGGCGCGCGGCGCTGCCGGCGTGACCTATGTGCCGCCGCCGCCCGATCTCGTGCCCGAGCTGATGGACGAACTGGTGGCGTTCGCGAATGCCGCGCCCACCGTCATCGATCCGATCGTCGCCGCGGCGATCGTCTCGTTCGGCTTCGTGTTCATCCATCCCTTCATGGACGGCAATGGCCGGCTGTCGCGCTTCCTGTTCCACCAGGCGCTGTGTCGCTCCGGGCGGCTTCCGAAGGGAACGCTGCTGCCGGTGTCGGTGGCGATGAAGCGGCATGAAGACGACTACCTCGCGGTGCTGCAGCGCTATTCGCGGCCAGTGCGCGAGTTCTGGGGCGTGCGCTGGATCGACGAAGGGCAGTACGACCTGCAGTTCCGCGGCGACGATTCGCTCTACCGCTACTGGGACGCCACCGCCTGCGTCGAGTTCGGTTACCGGATGGCCGAGCAGGCGCTGGAAGTCGAACTGCGCCAGGAGACGGAGTTTCTCGCGCGCTACGACGCCATCGTTCGAACCGTCGGTGAGCGCTTCGACCTGCGGGGCAGCGATCTCGCAACGCTGGTGCTGAGCGCGCTGGACAACGGTGGCAAGGTCTCGAACCATCGACGAAAGCAGTTCCAGAACCGTGTGCCCGACGGCGTGTTCGATGCTGTTCAAGCCGCGGCCGCCCGGTTCGCTGCGCCGGACTGACAGGCCTCGCCTGCATCGACGAGCGTCCGCAATCGGGCTAAGATTTCCGCGGGTTCATTCGCAGTTCAACGCACCAGGGCAGGCGGTGACGGGCTCCCCGGCGGGGCCCGCGGCCGTGCAGAGAGGCTGCTTCCCATGTGGCAAACCGAGAACCGGACACCCTTCGGGGTCGAGCGGTGCGGCGTTCGAGATCGCGATGGCTCAGAGGTGTGGCTGGTCGCATTGAAGGCCAGCTTCGACATCCACCCCGACGGCTCGCTCGGCATCGCCGACAAGCAGGATCAGGTAGCACTGGCGCCGGCCTTCTTCGGCGACCCGTCGACCTCCAGCCTCGCACATGAGGCTGACATCGTCTGGGCGCGGCCGGGCACCGATGTCTTCGTTCGCGGGTGCGCGCATGCGCCGGCCGGACCGGTTCAGCGTCTGCAGGTGGGATTCCGGGTCGGGCCGGTGCAGCGCACCGCAACCGTCATCGGCGACAGGGTCTGGGAACGCGGGCTGCTCGGCACGCTGCATCCCGGCGAGCCGATGGCGTTTTCTTCGATGCCATTGACCTGGGAGCGCGCCTTCGGCGGCAGCGGTCCTGCATCGGTCCCAACGAGCTGGGAGCCGCGCAATCCGGTCGGACGCGGACTTGCAGGCGCAAATGGCAGCCTGAGCGGCTCGGCCTTGCCGAACATCGAAGATCCGGCGCACTTGATCGACAGCGTGCGTGATCATCCGGCGCCCGTCGGTTTCGGTCCGGTGGCGCGGCACTGGCAGCCGCGCGCACGCTACGCAGGCACCTATGACGCCATTTGGCAGCGCGAACGCAGGCCGCTGCTGCCAGACGACTTCGACCTGCGCTACCAACGCGCCGCGCCCGTTCTGCAGCAGGTGGACGGTTTTCTCGAGGGTGGCGAGGAGGTCAGGTTGGTGCACCTCCATTCGCGGGCCGCGATGTGTGCCTTCCGGCTGCCCGTGGTGCGTCCGACCTTTCGCACGCTCTTCCGGGGCCGGGCCAGCGTCGAGCATGCCGGCCGGATCACGAGCGTCACGCTCGACACCGAGCGTGCGCGGCTGGCGATGGTGTGGGTCAGCGAGCTGGCCTGTCATCACGACATCCAGCGCCTGCGCGTCACGCAGATCGGATTGAGCGGTCCGGTGCGACTGCGCCAGCACCACGCCGGAGAAGCGTCATGACCATCGTCGCCGTGGCGGGCATCGGTGCGATCACGGCAATCGGCCTGTGTGCACACTCGACGATGGCGGCACAGCGTGCCGGTATTTCCGGACAGGGCGAGCACGCGCAATTTCTTGATCGTCAGGGCGAGCCGATGCGCGTCGCCGCCGTGCCCTGGGGCGAGACGGACGGGCCGGTCATCGAGCGGCTTGTCGATCTGGCCGTCCAGGCTGCCCAGGACGCTGTGGCGGGTGTCGACGGCCCCATGGCCATCGACGTCATGTTGGCGCTGCCGGAGCCCCGTCCTGGCCTGCCGGAGGGGTTCGCCGTCGAGGTGGGAACCCGCTTTGCCGAAGCCTTTCGCGAAGTCACGGCCGGCGGCAAGGTCAAGGTACTGGCGCGCGGCCATGCGGGCGGGCTGGCGCTGATGGGCCGGGCGGTCGAGCTGTTGCGTGAGCGCCCGGATCGGGCGGTGCTCGTCGGCGGCGTCGACAGCTGGCTGGTGTCCGAGACCCTTGAGTGGCTCGATGCCATCGAGGCCCTGCATTCCGATGCAATGCCGTGGGGGTTCTGTCCGGGTGAGGCCGCCGCGTTCTGCTTGCTGTGCTGCGAGGCGCCGCCCGCCTCGCGCCTGGTGCTGCTGGGTGCCGGCCATGCCATCGAGCGGCAACGCATCCGCGAGCGCAGCGTGTGCATCGGCGAGGGACTGAGTGCGGCCTGGCGAGGTGCTCTCGAGGGGGCTGTGCAAGCGAAGCGGCGCGTCGACCAGGTCTGGTGCGACCTCAACAGCGAACCCTATCGCGGCGACGAGATTGCATTGACGGTCGCTCGCACGCGAGAGCACCTGGCGGAGTCGGTCGACATCGTCACGCCGGCGGATTCGTGGGGCGACGTCGGTGCGGCGACCGGCCCGCTGTTGCTGGCTGCGGCCGAAATGGCCGCCGCGAAGAACTATGCCGCCGGACCGATGAGCCTGCTGTCGGCTTCTTCCGACGGCGGCCCGCGCTCCGCGCTGACCGTCTGCGATCGACTGCGTATCCACGAGGAGTAGCCGCCATGGCCGTGACCGTCAATGCCAACGGGCTGTCCGTGTCGCACAAGGGCAGCAACGGCTTCTCCGTTGCCACCTTGCCCGACGTGTGCAAGACCCCCACGCCGGGCGGGCCGGTGCCGATGCCGTATCCCAACGTTGCGCGCTCGGGCGACCTCGCCGACGGGACGGTCACCGTGAAGGCCGATGGCGGCAACATGATCGCGATCAAGGGCTCGCACTACCAGATGTCGACCGGCGACGAGCCGGGCACGCTGGGTGGCGTGACCTCGAACACCTTCAAGAAGGAAACTGACTGGATCACCTACTCGTTCGACGTGAAGATGGACGGCGCGAACGTCTGTCGATTGACCGACAAGAAGTTCCACAACCACAAGAACACGGTCGACGCGATGGGCGACGTCGAGATGGCGACCGCGATCGCGGCGTTGAAGGTGATCGCGCAGGCTTGTGACCTGGCCGTCAACGACCAATGGGACGAAGAGCATCCCGATGGGCCGAAGCATGACGACTGCTGGGCCTCTTCCGGCGAAAGCATGTGGGACTCCAGGCTCGGCAAGGAAGTCGACAAGCCGGTGCAGGTCAAGCTCGGATCGCTGAAGGAAGATTGCGTGCAGGCCAACACCCCGGCGAACGACTACATGCTCTGGCAGCAGAACTTCGACAAAGACGGCAATTCGAAATCGCACCCCGTCAAGGGCGGGTCGCGGCCGGACTTGCTGCTGACGAGCGAGGGCTGCGTGGACACGGCCACCGGAGTGGTCGACAGGAGCAAGGTCACCGGGGTCGTCGACCTGAAGTTTCCCTGTCCATCCGAGCAGAAGAAGACCGGACAGTGGAGCAAGGGTCAGGCCGAGAAGTACCGCGAGATGTTCAAGGTCGAGCCGGTGCTGGTCTATCCATGATGCGAATGCCTGATACAAGCCAAGCTGATGCGAAGGACCGATGATGTGGCCGCCCCTTGAAGTTCGTGACGACGAAGGCCGTGTCATCGCGGTCGATGCGTTCACCGTGGTGTTCTTCGTCGACGAGGTGCACGAGGCCTGCGCCGGCCGCATCGCGGATGCCGTCGAGCAGGTGGTGGCGTTCGCGGGGCCGGCGGCGTTTCGGTACCAGGTGGACGACGACGGCGACACGCTGCCCGTGACGGGTACCGGCCTGCAATCGCTGGTGGCCACGCTGCGTGAATCGGCCGGGGAAGGCGAGGGCGGCATCAGCCTGATCGGTGACGATGTCGACGTGACCGGCCGCGACCTTTACTACTACGGGCAGGCCAAGCCGAGCGAGACACGACCGGACTGGCGCAACGTCTTCAGCTTCCGCCTGTCGCGCGAGATCTTCGAGCAGCGGGGCACCGAAGCCGTGTCCGTATTCGTGCGCACGCTGGCCGAGGGGGTCCCCTTTTCCTTCGCCTACGCGAGCCCTTGCGTGGCCTACCTTCACGACGCCACGCCGGCGGCGCGCGTGGCACGGCGGTACCCGGGATTCGACGTTCTGAAGCCGGGAGCCGCGGCGACCGGCATTGGCGACCGAATGGCCGGTGTCTACTGGCTGTCGTACCTCGGCCGCGAACTCGCGGAGAAGATGGCGGCTGCTCCGGGGCTTGCCGCCGTGTTGCCGCACGTCGCGTCGGTGACGAGCCTGGCGCAGGGCAAGGTCGAACTCCGGATGAGCAGCGAGCCGTTGGTCGGCGACGTCAATCGGCAGGATCGCCTGCAACCCTACCGCGACGTGGCGAGGCTTCTCGCGCCGCAACTCCAGATGCCGGAGCTGGCCTACTTCTTCGAAGCTGACGGCATCACGGCCGACCAAGAGGCCACGCGGGCTTGGCACCGGCGTTTTCTCGACTGACTGAAAGCGTTTCCAGTTTCCCCGGGCTGTTACGTAACACGGCGCAATCGACGCGACGCACCCGGACATCGATCGCCTGCTGGAACGGTGCGCCTTCGGTCGGCACAAGCGGGTTTCGGCTTGTTGCAATGACCCCGTTCGCGCTCGTGCGGTGCCCCTCCAGAATCCGCCTGCATTCACAGGGGGAGAGCACGTTCATGACAATTCACAGCACGGCCCGCACGGCGGGCCACATCTCGTTGCTGCCGCTGGCGATCGCCGCGGCGGCGCTTGTCGCGGCCTGCGGCAGCGGGGATGACAGCGCGTCGTCGTCCGCCAATGCCAACGCCGCCGCGCAAGGCGCTGGCCGCGAGGCCGCGGCGGGCATGTCCACCGCGACGCTGCCGGTCGGCCGCTACGTGATCGTCAATGCGCTCAGCGGCAAGTGCGTCGACGTGGCCGCGGCCAGCACCGCCGACGGCGGCAACATCCAGCAGGCCACCTGCAACGCCAACATGGCGCAGGCCTTCGACGTCTCGCAGCCGTCGGCTGGCGTCTACAAGCTGATCAACGTCGGCAGCGGCAAGGCGGTCGATGTCGCGTCGGCCGGCACCGGCGACGGCGCGAACATGCAGCAGTGGGCCGACAACGGCACCAACGCGCAGCGCTTTCGCATCGAGCGCGTGCAGGGCAACCGCTACGTGCTGACCAACGTCAACAGCAGCAAGTGCGTCGACGTCGCGAGCGCGTCGCTCAATGACGGCGCCAACATCCAGCAATGGAGCTGCAACGGCAGCGGCGCGCAGCAGTACCACTTCTACCCGCTGACGGCGACCGGCCGCGGCACGCTGCCGGTCGGGCAGTACACGATCAGTTCGAACCACTCGCACCTGTGCGTCGACATCCAGGGCGGCAGCGCGGCCGCCGGTGCGCCCGCGGTGCAGGCCACCTGCAGCAGCGCGCAGACGCAGAAGTTCGACGTGCTGCCGGAGCAAGGCGGCGCCTACCGTTTCTCGAACGCGCAGACGCACCAGTCGCTCGACATCGCCGGAGTCTCGACTGCCAGCGGCGCGCTGCTGACCCAGTGGGCCGACACCGCCGGCGACAACCAGCGCTTCCTCGTCAACGCGACGCCCGACGGCTACCAGGTCGTCGCGCGTCACAGCGGCAAGTGCCTGGACGTCGCCGAGTGGAGCACCGCGTCGGGCGGCAAGCTGCAGCAATGGGATTGCACCGGCACGCAGGCCAACCAGCGCTGGGCCTTCTCGGCCGGCAGCGGCGACACGACGACACCGACCCAGCCGCCGACCCAGCCGCCCGCGGGCTGGCGCCTGGTGTGGCAGGACGAGTTCAACGGCAGCGCGATCGACGGCAACAAGTGGGGCTTCGAGGTGAACGGCGGTGGCGGCGGCAACAACGAGCTGCAGTACTACACCGCGCGGGCCGAGAACGCATCGGTCGCCAACGGCGTGCTGAGCATCAAGGCGCTGAAGGAGCGCTTCTGCTCGACCGACGGCTGCCGCGACTACACCTCGGCACGGCTGCGCACGCTGAACAAGGGCGACTGGCTGTACGGCCGCATGGAAGCCCGCATCAAGCTGCCGGGCGGGCAGGGCCTGTGGCCGGCCTTCTGGATGCTGCCGTCCGATTCGGTCTATGGCGGCTGGGCGGCCAGCGGCGAGATCGACATCATGGAAGCGGTGAACGCCGGCGCGGCGGGCGGCAACACCGTCTACGGCACGCTGCACTACGGCGGCACCTGGCCGAACAACACCAACTCGGGCAAGCCCTTCGTGCCGGCGAGCAGCATCCTCAACGACTTCCACACCTACGCGGTGGAGTGGGAGCCGGGTGTCATCCGCCATTACGTCGACGGCACGCTGTACAACACGCAGACGCAGTGGTGGTCGAGTGGCGGCGCGTTCCCGGCACCGTTCGACAAGCGCTTCCACATCCTGCTGAACGTCGCGGTCGGCGGCAACTGGCCGGGCGCGCCGAACGGCGCCACGACCTTCCCGCAGCGCATGGACGTGGACTACGTGCGGGTGTACCAGCGCTGATGGCAACAAAGTAGCGTAAACCAGAAAAATGGCACTTTGGTGCCATTTTTCTTGCCCATCGAATGGCAATGAAGTAGTCTATTGACCATCAATAGCACTTCATTGCCATGAACACCACGAAGGAAGTCGCCGGCCTGCTGCGCTCGTCGCTGGCGCTTGCCGGCTTGACGCAGGCCGAACTGCGGGCCCAGGCCGGCGTGTCGCAGCGCACCTTGACCAACGTGCTCAGCGGCACCGAGGACTTCAAGCTCAGCACTTTGCTGGCCCTGGCCGACCGGCTGGGCCTGGAGCTGCTGCTGGTGCCCAAGGGCGCGGCGGCCGCGGTCGACGCCGGGCAGACGGCGCCGCCGCAGGTCCGGTCGCGCGTGGTGGCGGCGCTGGAGGCGGTGCGCCCGCGCGACGGCGATGAACGTTGAGGCGCTGGCGATCCTGCTGGGCGAACGGCGCCGCATCGGCGTGCTGTTCCGCTACGAACTCGCGGCCGACACGGTCGTGACGCGCTTCGTGGCCGACGAGGCCTTCGTGCAGTCGATGCCGCAGCCGACGGTGTCGGCTGCTTGGCTGGCCGAATCGCCGCTGCAGCAGCAGGCCTTGTGGCGCGACGTGCGCTCGGTGGCCTTCAACGGCCGCCACTCCAGCCGCAACGGCTGGCTGCTGCCGGCCTTCTTCCAGAACCTGCTGCCCGAGGGCGTGTTCCGCGACCGCGTGGCCGAGCTGCGCGGCTGCGATCCGCATGATCACTTCGAGATGCTGGCGGCATGCGGCCGCGACCTGCCGGGCAACCTGTATGCACTGCCGGTGGCGCTGTCGCGCGACGAGCTGGCCCGCTACGTGACGCAGCACCAGGACGCGCTGGAGATGTCGGTCACCGCCGACCCGCTGGAAGACGGGGTGTCGCTGTCGGGCGTGCAACCGAAGGTGGGCGCGATCCGCGACGGCGAGCGCTACGTCGCCCGCACGCGCGACCATGACACCCACATCATCGCGAAGCTGCCGGTGGTGGCGCAGCCGCGGCTGCCGGAGGTGGAGGATCTGTCGCTGCGCCTGGCGGCGGCAGCGGGCGTCGAGGTGTGCGAGGCCTGGCTGGAGCCCTTGGCCAAGCTGTCCATCCTGCATGGCTACGACCTCGGCGACAGCGATGCGCAGACGCGCTTCCTGGCCGTGCGCCGTTTCGACCGCAGCCCGGCGGGCCGCGTCCACAACGAGGATTTCGCGCAGGTGCTGGGCGTGATGCCGGAGGACAAGTACGGCGGTGTGGCGGGTGATGCGGCGCGCAGCTATGTCGATGTCGCGGCCGTGCTGCTGGGCTTCGACAGCCTGGGCGAGTCGGCGGTGCACGAACTGCTGCGCCGGCTGGTCGTCAACGAGATGCTGGGCAACCCCGACATGCACCTGAAGAACATGGGCCTGGTCTATCCGGATGGCGTGGCGCCGCGTTTCGCGCCGGCCTACGACGTGGTGGCCTATGCCGCCTACAGCCGCCACCAGGGCCACGCGCTGGCCTTGCTGCCGGCGGCGCTAGCCCCTGTGGCGGGACGGCTGCGGCAGCAGCAGCTGTCGCCGGCGGTGGTGCGGGCGTTCTGCGCGGCGTTGCGCATCCCGGAGAAGCCGGCGGCCACCGCGATCCGCGAGGCGGTGCGTGCGGCAGTCGGGCAGTGGCGCGGCCTGATCGAGGCGTCGGCGCTGACGAGCTTGCAGAAGTCGCGCCTGCTCGCGCATTTCGACGCGCACCCGATGGTGCAGTCGATCGCGAAGCGCGTGGCGAACCGGCCCTAGACCAGCCGCTCGATCTTCGTCTTGCGCCACACCAGCCGGTAGAACGCCGACTGCAGCACCAGCATCGAGACGAACGCGATCGGGTACGACCACCAGACGCCTTCGAGGCCGATGCGTTGCGACAGCCCGTAGGCGGCCGGTACCTCGATCGCGACGATGCAGAAGATCGAGATCGACATCGGCACGAGCACGGTGCCCGAGGCGCGCATCACGCCGCTGACGACCGACGCGCAGCCGAACACGACGCTGCTCCACAGCATGATGTGCAGCAGCGTCTGCGCGAGTTCGATGACCGGCTGGCTGGTGATGAAGAGCGCGATCAGGTGGCGCGAGAACAGGTAGCCGATGACGACCAGCGTGCCGGTGATCACGAGGTTGAGGATGATGCCGGTGCGGGTGATCGCGCCGAGCTTGTCGGTGCGGCCGGCGCCGATGGCCTGGGCACCGAGGATCGACGCGGTGATCGCGATCGACAGCGCCGGAAACTGCACGTAGTTGACGACCTGGTTGACGGCACCATAGGCCGCGGTGGCGTCCGAGCCGAAGCGGTTGACGAGGGCCAGCAGCGCGATCTCGGCCAGCGAGATGACGACCATCTGGATGCCGGTGGGCATGCCGATCTTCAGCACCAGCCTGAGCAGTTGCGGCTGGATGCGCAGCGAGCGCAGCAGTTCGCGGTCGGGCGACAGCGGGTGCTTTGCGCGCTTCAGGTGCACGCCGAGGTAGAGCAGCGCGGCGATGAACGACACGATGGAGGCCGCCGCCGCGCTGGTGACGCCGAGCTGCGGCAGGCCACCCCAGCCGCGGATGAACGCGGGCGTCATCACGCACGAAACGATGGTCGACAGCAGCAAGGCGTAGAGCGGCGTGACGGTATCGCCGACGCCGCGCAGCAGCTGCGTGATCAGGATGAACACCATCAGCCCGGGCATCGCGAGCATCATCAGCCGGGCATAGCCGATGGCATCGTCGACCACGTCGGCGGGCGTGCCGAGCGCATGCAGCAGGTGCTCGGTGAACACGCCGCCGAACAGCGCGATCACGAGGCCCACCCCGAAGCCGAGCGTGATGGCCGTGCCGGCGATCGCCTTGACCTTGTGCGTCTCCTTCGCGCCCCAGGCCTGGCCGATCAGCACCGAGCCGCCGGCGCCGATGCCGATCACCAACGTGATGAAGAAGAACACGATCGGGAAGACGGCGGCTGTGGCAGCCAAGGCACGTGTGCCGAGCATCTGGCCGACGAACACCGCGTTGAAGGTGCCCGACAGGCCCTGCAGCACGTTGCCGACGATCATCGGGCCGAGGAAGGCGAGGAAGATGCGCCACAGGGGGCGCGTGTCTGTGGCGATCGATGGGCGGTTCATGGGATCGGCATGATGCCAGTGTTCGCGGCTCAAGCCGGCAAGCTCAACGCTGCCACCAGCCCGCCATCCGGATGATTGCGCAGCCGCACATCCCCGCCATGCTCGCGCGCAATGCGGCGCGCGATCGACAGCCCGAGCCCGGACCCGTCGGCATGCATCTGCCGACCATGCTCGAGCCGCACATAGGGCTCGAAGATCTCCTCGAGCGAATCCTCCGGCAGCCCCGGCCCGTGGTCGCGCACCAGCACCGAGCACTTGCCGTCGCCCAGCTCGGCACCGACCTCGATCTCGCGGCCGTAGCGCAGGCCGTTGTCGATCAGGTTGCCCAACGCACGCTTCAGCGCCAGCGGCCGGCCCGTCACCGCGATCGGCGGCAATGACACGGTGATCTTCGCGCCCGAGGCCAGCGCCGCCGAGGTCAGCCGCTCGACCAGCCGGTCCAGCCGCACCTCGGCCAGGTTCTCGTGCACGTCGCTGTCCTTCACGCTCTGCAACGCGCCCTTGACCATCATGTCCAGCTCGTCCAGGTCTTCATGGAAATCGGCCCGCACCGCATCGTCGTCCAGCAGCTCGGTGCGCAGCTTCAATCGCATGATCGGCGTCTTCAGATCGTGCGAGATGCTGCCGAACAGCCGCTCCCGGTCCTCGACGAAACGCTGGATGCGCGCCTGCATCTCGTTGAAGGCGCGCGCCGTGCGCTGCAGCTCCACCGTGCCGGTCTCGGGCACCTGGTTCGGGTGCATCGCGTTGCCGAACTCGCTCGCCGCCTGCGCCAGCCGCGACAACGGCCGCGTCAGGCTGCGCGCCACCAGCAGCACCAGCAACAGCACCGTCACCAGCGTCGCGCCCTGCAGCAGCAGCCGGTCGCTGCTCAGCGGGTTCGCGTTGTCGAGGAAGTAGGGATCGGGCAGGGTCGTCGCCAGCAACAGCCAGCCGCCCGCCTCGATCTCGGCCTGGATCACCAGCAGCGGCGCCGGCCGCGGACGCAGCAGCAGCGAGGCTTCGACCCAGCTCTCCGGCAGCTCGCGCAGCGTGCGGCCGTCATCGGCCACCACCAGCGTGTCGGGCCAGGCGAAGGAGGCCTCGAACGAGGTGGTGTCGCCCACCTGCGCCAGCAGCCGCTCGCGCACGCCGCGCACCACCGTCTCCGACAGCCGCGACGGCGCGAACGCACCGGTCGGCACGCGCGCATGGTTCACGTTGACGAAGAAGCGCGTGCCGCCCATCGTGCGCAACTGCTCGATCAGCAGCGGCCGGTATTGCGGCGGCAAATCGCGAAAGAAGCGGATCGCGCCGGCCGCGCTCTGCGCGGTCTGCTGCGCCGCATCGCGTGCATCGCGCAACGCGTTCGCGCGCAGCTGCCAGGCCCAGATCGCGGTGCCCAGCAACTGGCTCAGCAGCACGCCGGCCACCATCATCAGCATGATCCGGCCGCGCAGCGTGCGCGGCAGCAGCCGCTGCGACGAAGCTCGCCAGTCAATCATGCGACGCCAGCACCTCGACCGAGAACACGTAGCCGCTGCTGCGCACCGTCTTGATCAGCGCCGGCTGCTTGCCGTCGTCGCCCAGCCGCTGCCGCAGCCGGCTCACCTGCACGTCGAGCGAGCGGTCGGCCGGGCCGAGGTCGCGGCCGCGCGTCTGCTCCATCAAGCGCGCCCGCTCCATCACCTCGCCGGCATGCTCGGCCAGCAAACGCAGCAGGTCGAAATCCATCGCGGTCAGCGCCAGCGGCTGGCCGTCCGGCCCGGTCACCGTGCGCTCCAGCCGATCGAGCCGGAACCCGGCGAAGCGCAGGTAGCGCGCCGTCGCGCCGCCCTCGGTCTGCCCGGCGCGCCGGTGGATCGCCTTGATGCGCGCCAGCAGCTCGCGCGGGTTGTAGGGCTTGCCGATGTAGTCGTCGGCACCGAGCTCCAGGCCGACGATGCGCTCGGTGTCGTCCGCGCTCGCGGTCAGCATGATGATCGGCAGCGTCGGCGCGCGCTGCCGCACCATCTGGCACAGCGCGAAGCCGTCGGTGTCGGGCAGCATCACATCGAGGATCACCAAACTGAGGTCGTCGCGGTAGCGCTCGAAGCCGCTGCGAAAGCTCGCGCCGTCGGCCGCGAGTTGCACCACGTACTGGTGCTTCTCCAGGTACAGCTTCAGCAGCTGACGGGTCTTCTGGTCGTCGTCGACGGCGAGGATGGTGCGCTTGCGGGCGAGGGTCATGGCGAGAGATTCATGGAGAGCTGGTCGACCGGGCCGCGCTGCGGATCAGCGCCACCAAGCGCTCCTGCGCCCGGCCGGGCGTGACGGCAGGGTCCTTCACGTAGCGGTGCAGCGCATCGGCCAGCGCATCCTTGGTGGCCTCGTCGGCCGCCATCCGGTGCGCGATGCTCGGCAGCTGCGGGCTGTCGGTGCGCTTCAGCGTCTGCCACGAATCGCGCGCGCACTCGTCGAGCTGCGTGGGGTCGATGTCGTCGCGCACCGGCACCGAGCCCTTGGCCTGGTTGTACGCGAGCTGCGCTGCCGGCGACACCACCACCTCGGCCATGCGCTCCTGCTCGGCCTCGCGCTTCTTCGTGCCGACCAGCATCGCCAGCGTGTCGATGCTGTACAGGTGCATGCCGGCCGTGCCGGGCACCGGCGCGCAGCCGTAGTCGCGGCCGGCCTGCGCGCCCCAGGCCGTCAGCTCGCCCCCCGTCCAGTCGCCCATGATCAGCATGCCGGCGTCGCCGGTGAAGAGCTGGCGCGCCGACGCGGTCCAGCGTTGCTCGATGGCCGTCTCGCCGTTCAGCCGCCGCAGCCAGCGCAGCCGCTCCAGCGCCTTCGCGACGCGCGGATCCTGCCAGGCCTGCCAGCGCTGCGTGGCGGCCAGCTCGGCATACAGCGCCGGCCCGGCCTCGGAGAGCAGCAGCGTCTCGAACACGGTCGCGATCTGCCACGGCTCGTCGCTCCATGCGAACGGTGCGATGCCGGCACCGCGCAAGGTCGCGGCCGCCTGCTCGACGTCGCTCCAGGTCTTCGGGGCATTGAGCTTCAGCCGCAACCACACCCGCTGGTTGTAGAACAGCGTGTTGATGCGGTGCACGCCGAGCGGCGCTGCGACGATGCGGCCGCGGTGCGTGATCACGCGCTGCACCACCGGGAACAGCGACTGGGCCCAGCGGTTGCGCTGCGCCACCTCGTCGAGCGGCAGCACCAGGCCGAGGTCCGACCAGTCGGCCAGCGTGCGGCCGATCACCTGCGCGGCGTCGGGCGGGTCGCGCGCCAGCACGCGGCTGTTCAGCACCTTCATCGCGCCGCCACCGCCGCCGCCGGGGATCGCGGCGTCGTTCCAGCCGATGCCGCGCTTCTCCAGCTGCAGCACCAGCTGCTCGACCGCACGGCGCTCGCCGGCCGAGGTCCACCAGTGCAGCACGTCGAGCGTCTGCGCTGGCGCGCCGACCGCCGCGCCGGCCAGCAGGAGACCCAGGGCAAACCCGCGCCACGCGTCTTTCGAATCCCTGCGAATTGCAATGTTGTGTAAGGCGAGGGCCGCGGCACGTTCCTTCGCGGCACCTGCGCGGGCGCGCAGGGCAGCGTAAGGAACGGTGAGTGGGGCCGGTCGCCTCATGGTCGGAAATCCCTGGAATGACAAGCACTTGGCCGCGTATGGCCCGGCCGGGCGCGGACCCTTGTGCAGGCCTCGTGTCACACGGCGGCCGATGGTACCTTGCGCCCCGCCCACCTACCGAAGGAGACCGCCCATGAACCACCCCGTTCGCACCGCACTGGCTTGCGCCGCACTTGCCCTGACCGCGAGCGCCCAGGCCGGCTCGCTCGTCATCGAAAGCTGGCGCACCGACGACAAGGCGCTGTGGGACGAGGTGCTGCTGCCGGCCTTCACGAAGGCCCACCCCGGCATCACGGTGAAGTTCTCGCCGACCGCACCGCCGGAATACAACTCGGTGCTGAGCGCGCGCCTCTCGGCCGGCAGCGCCGGCGACCTGATCACCTGCCGCCCGTTCGACGTGGCGCTCGACCTGTACAAGAAGGGCCGCCTCGCGAAGCTCGACGGCGAGCCCGGCCTCGCGAACTTCCCCGATTCGGCCAAGGTCGCGTGGCAGACCGACGACGGCAAGGACACCTACTGCATGCCGATGGCCTCGGTGATCCACGGCTTCTTCTACAACAAGAAGATCTTCGCGGACGCCGGCGTCACGCCACCTGCCACCGAGGCCGAGTTCTTCGCGGTGCTCGACAAGATCAAGGCACAAGGCAAGGTCGCGCCGATCGCGCTCGGCACCGCCGACCAGTGGGAGACCAGCCAGATCGTCTTCACCGGGATCGGTCCGAACTACTGGAAGGGCGAAGAAGGCCGGCGCGCGTTGATCGCCGGCAAGAAGAAGTTCACCGACCCCGAGTTCGTCGACGTGTGGGCCACGATGGCCAAGTGGGCGGCCTACCTGCCCAAGGGCTACCAGGCCGAGACCTACGGCGATTCGCAGAACCTGTTCGCGTCCGGCAAGGCCGCGATCTACCCGACCGGCTCGTGGGACATCGCGTACTTCGAGAAGGAGCCCGGTTTCGAGTTCGGCGCCTTCCCGCCGCCAGTGCGCAAGGCCGGCGACGCCTGCTACATCTCGGACCACACCGACATCGGCATGGGCATCAACAAGGCCGGCAAGAACCCCGCGGATGCCAAGGTGTTCCTGACCTGGCTCGCGTCGAAGGAGTTCGCCGAGCTGTACACCAACAAGGCGACCGGCTTCTTCTCGCTGGCCAAGCACGCGGTCGACGTGAAGGACCCGGTGGCGCGGCAGATGATCGGTTGGCGCGCGCAATGCAAGTCGACCATCCGGCTGAACGCGCAGGTGATGAGCCGTGGCGAGCCGAGCATGGAGAACGAGCTGTGGACGGTGAACTCGCAGGTCATCAACGGCAAGCTCGCGCCGAAGGATGCCGCGCAGCGCATCCAATCCGGTTTCGCCAAGTGGTACGCACCCCAGAAGTGATTCGATGAGGTCTCGCTTCCCCTGGCATGTGCTGGTGTTCCTCGCACCGGCCGTGCTGGTCTACACCGCGTTCAGCGCCTGGCCGCTGGTCGACACGCTGCGCCTCAGCGCCTACGGCACCGATGCCGACGGCGTGGTCAGCTACGTCGGCCTGGCCAACTTCCGCACGCTGCTGTTCGATGCGCAGTGGTTCGAGAGCTTTCGCAACGCGCTGCTGAACAACGTCAAGTTCTTCGTCATCCACTCGCTGGTGCAGAACCCGGTCGCGCTGGTGCTGGCGGCGCTGCTGTCGCTGCGCGGCGTGCGCGGGGCAGCCGCCTATCGCACGGTGCTGTTCCTGCCGACGCTGCTGTCGGTGGTGATCATCGGCTTCAGCTGGCAGCTGATCCTGTCGCCGCTGTGGGGCGTCAGCGAGAAGCTGCTCGGCTTCGTCGGGCTGCAGCACTGGTTCGAGCCCTGGCTCGGCATGGAAGAAACCGCGTTGCCGACGCTGACGCTGATGTCGGTGTGGCAGTTCGTCGGCATCCCGATGATGCTGATCTACGCGGCCTTGATCGCGATCCCGGAGGACATCGTCGAGGCCGCCACCGTCGAGGGCRCCGGGCCGTGGCGCATCTTCTGGGCGATCCGGCTGCCGCTGATCCTGCCGACGCTCGGGCTGGTGAACATCCTCACCTTCGTCGGCAACTTCAATGCCTTTGACCTCATCTATGCGGTGAAAGGCGCTTCGGCCGGGCCCAATTTTTCCACCGACCTGCTGGGCACGCTGTTCTACCGCACCTTCTTCGGCTACCAGTCGCAGCCCGGCAGCGCGACGATGGGCGCGGCCCTGGCCACGCTGATGTTCCTGGTGATCCTGGCCGGCGTGGCGCTGTACCTGTTCATCGTGCAGCGGCGGCTGCGGAGGTATGCGCTGTGAGTCGCCTGCTGCGCTCGCTCTTCGTGCACCTGACGCTCGGCGGCTACGCGCTGCTGGTGCTGTTCCCGATCGTGATCGTGCTGGTCAACTCGTTCAAGACGCGGCGCGCGATCTTCGACGACCCGCTCGGGCTGCCGACCGCCGCGACGCTGAGCGTCGTGGGCTACGGCAAGGTGCTGGGCAATGCTGCCATCGGCAGCATGTTCGCCAACAGCGTCATCGTGACCGGCTGCTCGCTGGGGCTGATCCTGTTGTTCGGCGCGATGGCCGCGTGGGCGCTGACCGAGTACCGCTTTCCCGGCAACCGGCTGCTGGCGCTGTTCCTCGCGTTCGGGATCATGGTGCCGATCCGGCTCGGTTCGGTGTCGATCCTGCAGACCATGGTGGCGCTGGACCTCGTCAACACGCTGACCGCGCTGGTGCTGGTGTACGTGGCGCAGGGGCTGCCGCTGGCGATCCTGATCCTGTCGGAGTTCATCCGCCAGGTGCCTGGCGAGCTGAAGGACGCGGCGCGCTGCGACGGCGTCAGCGAGTACGTGATCTTCCTGCGCATCGTGCTGCCGCTGGTGCGGCCGGCGGTCGCGACGGTCGGCGTGTTCACGATGGTGCCGATCTGGAACGACCTGTGGTTCCCGCTGATCCTCGCGCCGTCGGAAGGCACGCAGACGCTGACGCTCGGCGTGCAGCAGTTCATCGGCCAGTTCGCGACCGACTGGAACGCCGTGCTGGCCGCGCTGTCGCTGGCGGTGCTGCCGGTGCTGGTGGTGTATGCGCTGCTGTCGCGGCAGCTGATCCGCGGCATCACGGCCGGCGCGTTGAAATGAACCTGAAGTTCCCATGACCCAAGTCACGCTGACCAACGTCTCGAAGTCCTATGGCGACACCGTCGTGCTGCAGGGCGTGAACCTCCAGATCGCCGACGGCGAGTTCGTCGTGCTGGTGGGCCCGAGCGGCTGCGGCAAGACCACGCTGCTGCGCATGATGTGCGGGCTGGAGGAGATCACCGGCGGCGAGCTGTCGATCGACGGCGTGGTCGTCAACCACCTGCCGCCGGCGCAGCGCGGCATCGCGATGGTGTTCCAGAGCTACGCGCTGTACCCGCACATGAGCGTGTTCGACAACATGGCCTTCGGCCTGAAGCTGCACGGCGCCGACCGGGCCGAGCGCAAGCGGCGCATCGAGGCGGCCGCCAAGGCGCTGCACATCGACCACCTGCTGCAGCGGCTGCCGCGCGAACTCTCGGGCGGGCAGCGCCAGCGCGTGGCGATCGGCCGCGCGATCGTGCGCAACCCGAAGCTCTTCCTGTTCGACGAACCGCTGTCGAACCTCGATGCCTCGCTGCGCGTGAAGACGCGCGTCGAGCTGGCACGGCTGCACCGCGAGCTGAAGGCGACGATGGTCTACGTGACGCACGACCAGGTCGAGGCGATGACGCTGGGCGACAAGATCGTCGTGATGCACGAAGGCCGGGTGCAGCAGGCCGGCACGCCGGTCGAGCTGTACGAGCAGCCGGCGAACCGCTTCGTCGCGACCTTCATCGGCTCGCCGTCGATCAACCTGCTGCCGGCGACGGTGTCGGCCAGCGGCGACGACGGCCTGGTGCTGGCGCTGGCGCGCGGCGCGCAGGCGAGGGCGCAGGTCGATGCCGCGGCGCTGCGCATCGGCCAGGCGGTGGAAATCGGCATCCGGCCGGAGCACTTCACGAGCGTCGTGCCCAATGCGATGGCCGCTGCCGCGCAGGACGGCGACGGCGTGCGCTTCGAGGGTGACGTGGTGCTGGTGGAGCAGCTCGGCGAATCGCACCTGGTCTACATGCGCACCGATGGCGGCGAAGAGCTGGTGATGCGCGGCAGCGCGCTGAGCCGCGCCCGACCCGGCGACCGGGCCGCCTGGCGCGCGCCGGCGCAGGCGCTGCACGTGTTCGATGCGGACGGGCGGGCGCAGCGGCGGCTGCAGTCGCTGGAATCCCTGGCGGGGACGCGGACAAACGCGTAGGTGCGGGGCCGTGTTGCAAAACTACAATGCGACCCGCGTCGCTGGTGCAACACGCCGGCAACGCGCCGATTTCCCCCGCATTCCGAGGACCGACCTACCGTGAAACGAGCATCTCTCTGGCTGAAGCTGGGTGTCGTGTCAGCCATCGTCGCAAGCAATGTGGGATCGGCACAGGCCGCCGGCCTGTTCGAGTCGATCCGGGGCCGCGAGGCTGCGCAGGCCGATTCGAACGGTGCGCAGGCCAAGCGGCGCATCTGGCGCATCCGCGAATTCAGCACCGTGCAACTGCTGGCCCGTGAGGCGGGTGCCCCGGAGAACCAGCACCCGGTGAAGCTGAACGTCGACGCGCTGCGGCTGGCGCTGGGCCAGTTCAAGTCGGTCGACATGCGCGGCAAGCAGCAGGCGCTGTTCGATGCCGAAGAGCTGGTCGAGATCAGCGAGCCGATCGCCCAGGCCTTCGCCAACGCCGAGCCCGGCGATGACGTGCTGCTGGTGTCGAGCGCGCGGCGCGAGGGCTTCCTGGCGCCTCCGACGGCCGTCACTGCCCGGCTGTTCATCGAAGGCGGCAACCTGAACTTCATCGCCCACGACACCGGCTTCGATTTCGTGCACATCGTGCGCTCGACCAGCATGTCGCCGAACTTCATCTACGGCACGCGCGGCAAGGCGTCGGATGTGAAGCTGGCCAGTGCCGGCGCGAGCAACCGCCGCGCCGATTGGCTGACGGTGTCGCTGACCCAGGCCACCACCGCACCGGTGCAGCCGCCCCCGCCGCCGATGGTGCTGGTGGCCCCGCCGCCTGCGGCCGCCACCACGTTTGCGACACCGCCGGCCGCGCCGCCGGTGGTCGCGGCACCGGTGCCGGCACCGGCCGCGCCGATCGTCCAGCCGGCCGATGCCAAGGCCGACGAGATCGAACGCCGCCTGAACGCGCTGAAGCAGCTGCGCGACAAGGGCCTGATCACCGACGACGAGTACAAGCAGAAGCGCAAGGAGATCCTGCAGTCGCTTTGACCTGAAGCCGCGATCCGACACCGCCCCCGGAAGAGGGCATCAATCAGGTGGATGGATTCGCCGGGACGCATCGAACATAGTCTCGCCTCGCGGCAGCGGTTGCCGGCGTGGAGTGCGAGATGCAGTTCGATCAGCAGTTCAACGAGGGTGATTTCCGGATCTACGTGGCCGCGGCAGACAGCGGCCGGGGCCGCGGCTACACCGCCGCGGTCGTCGTGAGCCGCGTGCGCGGCGCGGTGAACACCCCTTGCGAGGTGTATCGCGACACCTGCCTGGCCGGCGGCCACCGCTGGATCTCGCGCAATGCTGCGCTGTCGTATGCGGTGTCGGTGGGTCGGGAGATCGCGCACACCGAGCCGTCGCGGCTGGCGCATTGTTGAAGCTGCCTCCCCAAAGAAAAAGCGGATGGTGCAAGCACCATCCGCCTGAAGAAGCCGCAGTGTCATTGGGAGGAGGGAGGAGGTAACTGCGGCTCCGTGATCGGCACTCTAACGCTGTCGGCACCCTCAATTTGTAGGACGACATGCCTTTTTAGTTGCATGAGTGTTTCCTCGTGTGACCTCGGCGCGTTCAGCCGCCACCCCCGCCTTCGCCCTCGCCATCGGCCAGGCGCGACGGGTCGAGCAAGCGCTCGAGTTCGGCGCGGCCGAGCTCGGTTTGTTCGTTGGCCACATCAATGATCGGGCGGCCTTCGCGGTAGGCCTGCTTCGCGATCTCGGCGGCGCGCGCATAGCCGATCAGCGGGTTCAACGCGGTCACCAGGATCGGGTTGCGCGACAACGCATCGCGCAAACGATCGCCCCGTACCTTGAAGCCGGCGATCGACTTGTCGGCCAGCAGGCGGCTGACGTTGGCCAGCAGCTCCAGGCTCTCGACCAGGTTGCGCGCGACCAGTGGCAGCATCACGTTCAGCTCGAAGTTGCCGGACTGGCCGGCGATGGTGATGGCCGCGTCGTTGCCGATCACCTGGGCGGCGACCATCGTGGTCGCCTCCGGGATCACCGGGTTGACCTTGCCGGGCATGATCGACGAGCCGGGCTGCAGCGCCTGGAGCTCGATCTCGCCGAGGCCGGCCAGCGGGCCGGAGTTCATCCAGCGCAAGTCGTTGGCGATCTTCATCAGGCTCGCGGCCAGGCCCTTGAGCTGGCCGGAGACGGCGACGGCGGTGTCCTGCGCACCCATCAGCGCGAAGTAGTCGTCGCCCGGGCGGAACACCTGGCGCGTGAGGCCGGTGAGTTCTTCGCAGGCCAGCCGCGCGAAATCGGGGTGCGCATTGACGCCGGTGCCGACGGCGGTGCCGCCGAGCGCGAGCTGGGCCAGGTCGGCGCGCAGCGCCTCGAGCCGCGCGATCTGCGCGTCGACCTGCGAGGCCCAGCCGCCGAGCACTTGGCTCAGCCGCACCGGCATCGCGTCCATCAGGTGGGTGCGGCCGGTCTTCACATGGTCGTGCACGCTGCGGGCCTTGTCGCGCGTCACCTTCGACAGGTGGTGCAGCGCGGGCAGCAGCTGTTCGGCGAGCACGACGCCGGCGCTGACGTGGATCGCGCTCGGGATCACGTCGTTGCTGCTCTGGCCGTGGTTCACGTGGTCATTCGCCGAGACCGGGCGGCCGAGGCGGCGCGTCGCGAGCGTCGCGATCACCTCGTTGGCGTTCATGTTGGAGCTGGTGCCCGAGCCGGTCTGGAACACGTCGAGCGGGAAGTGCGGCATGAAGTCGCCATCGAGCAGCTCGCGGCAGGCTGCCTCGATCGCCTGCGCGGTGTCGGGCTCGATCGTGCCCAGGCGCGCATTGGCGCGGGCGGCGGCGAGCTTCAGCTGGATCAGTGCGCGGATGAAGGCAGCCGGCAGCCGGCCGCCGCTGACCGGGAAGTTGAGCACCGCGCGCTGGGTCTGCGCGCCGTAGAGGGCGTCGGCGGGGACGGCGATGTCGCCGAGGCTGTCGTGTTCGAGGCGGGTCGCGGGCATGGGCGTGTCGGAGGAAGAGGGAGGTATGGATCATGGCCGAGGCCGCCCGACCTCGACGCATGCATTGATAATCGCCGCTCGATGTGCCCGCTGCCGGCGTGGCGAAATCGGTATACGCAAGGGACTTAAAATCCCTCCTCTTCACGGAGATGCGGGTTCAAGTCCCGCCGCCGGCACCATGGACACGGTTGGCTCGCGCCCGCAGATGGCTCACCGCAGGCGTCAGCGAGGATCAGTTTCTGGGGCAGGTGACGCGCAACTCGCAGGAGCGGCTCAATGAACCCGCAGCACCTCAAACTGCTGTCGGATTGGAGCGACCTGTATCGACACCTCATCACCCTCGCATTTGCCCAGCATGGCCCTGCCCAAAGGGGCTTCGCTGCTGATGACCTGAACGAGCTGACCGCCGCTGACCAACTTCATGCTGCCTCCATCCGGGCCGAGAAAGAGCTGTTGCTGCTTGTCGTCGGAATCGACCAGGCAGACCAGCGCGCCGAGCTGTATGCCTTTGCTGGCGTCGTAGGGGCGCGGGCGGAATTGGCGCCAATGGGCCATCGTCTGGCGGATGGCTTCGGCGCGACGAGCTTGGCCGGTGGCCAGGTAGGCGGCTTCGAGTCCCAATGTGTCGTATTTGTTTTCGGCGACGTTTTCTTCGTGAGTCGCCGTTTCATGGGCCGCCCGCATTGCCTGTTCGGCTTGCAGCAGGTCTTCGGCGAGCCGTTCCAGCACTTGCTGCTGCAGCAAGAATTTATCCATGATGAAAGATCGGCATCTCGAACAAGCGGGGGTCAGGTTTTGATTATGAAGGGCTCCGCCAGCCTTCGACGATCTGTTGAGTCGCTAGACTGACCGTCGGTGCACTCTGCGAGCACTCGACCCGCCCGATGCCTGAATCATCCGAACACCTCGGCCCCCCTGCTGCCGGCCCCGCCTCTGCGAGCACATCGCCGCCGGGGCGTGCGCTCGGCATCGCCGCACTGGGCCTCGATGCACGCGATCGTGCCGTGCTGGTCTCGATGACGCGCATGCTCGACGGCCAGGCGGGCCTGCGCCTGCGCTGGGTAGAAGACGCCACCGCCTGCACCACGCTCTTCGTGCCGCACGACTGGTCGCAGTACGTCTCGCCACCGCGGGTGCTGGTTCGGCTCACGCCACGCGGCGCGACGCCGGCCGACTCGCCGCGCGGCCTGTCGGTGGCCTCGCCGCTGCGGGTCAGCGAGATGACCGGTGTGCTCGAAGCCGCCGCAGCGCTCTACGAGCTGGCGCGCGGCGCCGTGCAGCGCGAGCACGCCCGCATGGCGCTGTACGCCTTGCGGGACCTGCTGGTCGGGGCACTGCTCGCCGGCGAGCGTCGACGAACGCTGTTCGGCGTGGGTGACGGGCACGGCCTGGTCGTCGACTTCCGCACGGGTGACATCACGAGCTCGCTGCCGCAGGCCGAGCTGCTGGTGCGGCCGTTGCATCTGGCCGACCCGCAACGCGCGCCCGACGCCGTTTCGTGGCCGGGTGCGACCCACACCTTGCGGCTGTCGACCTTGCTGTGGGGCCTGACGCACGTCCTCATCGACCAGGGCGTCTCGCCCCGCACCATCAATGGCCGCTACCAGCTCACACGGTCGCCCGAGCCTGCGGCCCTCGCGCGCCCGAGCACGCCGCGGCTGGTGACCGCCTGGACGCAGCGCGCCATGGGCGTTGGCGAAGCGGCCGCGGCGGGCCGGCTCTCGGCCTTCGAGATCCTGTGGTTCCTGAGCACGGCGCTGGCCCTGGGCATCGCCGTGCCGGCTACCGAGTCACAGGCGGGCACGACGCAGGCCTGAGCAGGCGAGGCCGAGGTGGGCGCCGTGCCTCGAAAGTCGTGTGCGAATCGACTGACATGCGCTTGCACCGCTGTCCGGCTGACGAGGTCGCTTGCTCGCGGCATCGTCAGGCCCTGGACTTCAAGGAGCGATCATGCCGAGAGGTGACAAGTCGTCGTACACCGACAAGCAGCAACGCCAGGCCGAGCACATCGAGAAGGGCTACGAGCATCAGGGTGTCGCCAAGGACGAGGCCGAACGCCGGGCCTGGGCCACGGTGAACAAGGAAACGGGTGGCGGCAAGAAGTCCGGCTCCGGCCGCGGCAAGGCGGAGAACCACGAGCCGTCGCGCAAGGGGGGCCGCATCGGCGGGCAGGCATCGGCCAGCCGCACGGCAGCCGAGCGATCGGCCTCGGCGAAGAAGGCGGCCGCCACGCGCAAGCGCAACGCCGCCCGCTAGCCTACGCGTCGCCCGCGAGCAGCGACTGATGCTGCACCGACCAGCGCCAGCCGTGGTCGTCCTCGCGGGCGAACACCCAGACCTCGTCGAAGCAGTCTTCATCCCAGCGGCGCGATGCCGCCTCGGCCACGCCGAGCGCGGCTGCCAGCGCAGGGATCTGCTCATGCCGCCAGCAGATCAGCACCGGCCCCGCGGCCGCGAGGCTGCGGCGGATCACTTCGGCTTCACCGCCTTCCGAGCGGTGCTCGGCCTGCACCTGGATCTGGAGCGCCGCTGCGAGCGGCGCGACCGTCAGCGCCGGGCGCTTGGTGCGCCCGTGCGAGGCCGCGGCAAAGATGTACGCCGGCGGGCTGATGCCGGGCTGCCGCGACGAACTCGTTCTCGACGCGAAGTAGGGCACCAGCGCGCCGGCGCGTTGCCAGCCGCGCACCGACAGGCCGCCGGGATCGGCCACGCCGTGGCCGTCGATCGCGATGTCGTCACCGCCGGGCCTGGGCTTCTCGGCATGGCGAATGATCATGATCTGCTGTGACATGGCGGTGCGCCCTGGGATCAGCGAGGCTTCGTGCCCAGGTGCTTCTCGACATCCTTGGCAGCCGTGCCGACTTCCTTCACCGCGGCCTTCAGCCGGTCGGGGCTCACGTTGAACTTCTTCGCCCAGTCGCGGAGCTCGTAGTCTTCGTTGACGTTGATGCGGGTGCGGTCCTGGCCGCCTGCCTTGTTCTTGTCGTCAGCCATCGTGTTCTCCTGAATCTGCCCGAGCCGGGTGCCTGAGCATTGCCTGCATGGTCGGCACGCATGAAGCTCCGTTGTGCCGGACGGGGCCGCAATCGTCGGCAGGCATCGTCCGACAGACCGATGGTCCGTGCTCCGACAGCCGCGGGCCGAACGCCGCGCAAGACTGCCACGATGAAGATCGCCACCTACAACATCAACGGCGTGCGCGGGCGTCTCCGTTCGTTGCTGGCGTGGCTGGCGTCCGACCAGCCGGACGTCGTCTGCCTTCAGGAACTGAAGACCTCGCAGGCGACCTTCCCGCGCGCCGAGATCGAAGCGGCCGGCTATGGTGCGATCTGGAGCGGAGAGAAGGCCTACAACGGTGTGGCGATCCTCGCGAAGGGCGCCGAGCCGATCGAGATCCGACGCGGCCTGCCGGGCGACCCGAAGGACCTGCAGAGCCGCTACATCGAGGCAGCAGTGAACGGGGTGCTGGTGGCTTGCCTCTACCTGCCGAACGGCAACCCGCAGCCCGGGCCGAAGTTCGACTACAAGCTGGCCTGGTTCGAGCGGCTGATCCGGCATGCCGCGTCGCTGGTCGATCGGCCGGAGCCGGTGGTCATCGCCGGCGACTACAACGTCGTGCCCACCGACGATGTGAAGGACATCTACAACACCCGCTCGTGGCTGAAGGACGCGCTGCTGCAGCCCGAAAGCCGCGCTGCGTACCGCCGCCTGCTGGAGCAGGGCTGGCGCGATGCGCTCGCCAGCAAGCGTTCGCCGGAACCGCTGTACACCTTCTGGGACTACTTCCGCCAGCACTGGCAGCGCAACGCCGGGCTGCGGATCGATCACCTGCTGCTGAACGCTGTGGCGGCAAAGCGCCTGAAGGCGGTCGGGGTGAACCGCGAGTTGCGTGGATGGCCCAAGGCCAGCGACCATGCGCCGGCTTGGATCACGCTGACCAGGCCAGCGAAGCGATAGGGCAGCGGCGGTTGGTGCTCAGAACCCCATGCGCTTCAGGTCGACCGGCAGGAAGGCCTGGCCGCTGCGGTTCTTCACACTGGGAAGCTGCGCGACGCGCTCGCGCCATTGCAGCAGCGCGGTGTTCCCTGCGGCCACCCCGAGCCCGGCGGCATCCGCGAACATCAACCCGGCGAACAAGGTGATGTCGGCCATCGAGAAGGCGTCGCCGGCCACGAAGGGCTGGCCTTCCAGCACCTCGTTGAAATACTTCATGCCGGCCACGGCCTTCGCGCCTTCGCGCTGGCCCATCTCGGCACGGCCCTGCCAGTCGGGGCTTTTGAAGGCCTGCAATGCGCTGCCGAGCCCCGGCGTGGCGTGGTGGAAGTAGACGCCCACCGGGTCCAGCACGTACGCCTCGGCACGCCGCTGCATCATGTGGATCAAGGCCTTCTCGCGCGGGGTGCGGCCGGTCAGCGTCGGCTTGCCGTCGAGGTTGTCGAGGTACTCGGTGATGGCGGTGCTTTCCGAGATGAAAGTGCCATCGTCGAGCTCGAGCACCGGCAGCACGCCCGACGGATTCAGGGCAAGAAACGCAGGCTGCTTGTGCTCGGCACCGATCAGGTCGACCGGCAGGAACTCGACCTGCGAGTCGAGCCCTTTCTCGGCCAGCACGATGCGGATGCGGGCAGGGTTGGGGAAGCCGGGGCGGTCGTGGATCTTCATGGTCGGATTCAGGTTGAACATCAGGTTGATTGATTACCTATCGGTCGATAGGTAAGTGGCGAACTGTAGGCGAAGTTCGCCGAATCCGTCAATCTGATCTACCGATAGCTAGTGTGCTAGAGTGGCCAGATGAGCACAGACACGCGCGAAACCATCATGCAGGCCGCCCGCGCCGCGGTGCAGTCACACGGCTACAACGCACTGAGCTTTCGTGAACTCGCGAAAGAGGTCGGCATCAAGAGCGCGAGCGTGCATTACCACTTCCCGACCAAGGGCGACTTGGCCGCCGCCTTGGCGAGCCAGTACACCGACGAGGCCGCCGCGTTCTTCGACGCATTGCGCGCGTCGACGCAAGATCACGCGCAGCGCATGGCGACCTACACCGCAGTCTTTCGCCGGGCGCTGGAGAACGACAACCGCATGTGCCTGTGCGGGATCATGTCGGCCGAGTACGACGACCTGCCGGCCGCAGTGCGGGTGCAGGTCGACCGGTTCACCGCGGTCAACACGCGCTGGCTGATGGAAGTGCTGGCCGAGCGCCGGCCGCAGATGAAGCCGAAGGCCCTGGAATCGCAGGCGCTGGCCATCTTCGCCGCCATCGAAGGCGCTCAGTTGATCGCGCGAGGGCGCGCCGACCTGAAGTCCTTCGACCAGGTCATTGCGGCGTACACCGCGGCAGGGCTGTTCGGCTGAGGGCACCATGTGGGATACTGTCTACTGGTAGGTAGACAAGGATTCTCCATGGGTGCTTCGATCGCAGGCCTCGGCGAGACGCGGGAACGGGTGTTCGAGGCCGCGGCCCGGATGCTTCGAACCTGTTCCTACCTCGGGTTCAGCTTCAACGACATCGCGCAGGAGATCGGCATCAGCAAGGCCAGCCTGCACCACCACTTCCCGTCGAAGGAAGCCCTGGGGCTCGAACTGCTCGCCGCCGCGGCGCAGCGCTTCGTGGAGTGGCGCGAGTCGGCACCCGAGGCACCCGGAGCCGCGCTGGACGCCTTCGTCGCGATGTACCGCAACACGCTGTCCGCCGGCCAGGCGGTGTGCCCCGGCGGCTCGTTCGCCGCGGGCTGGGATTGCGTCGGCGACGAGTTGAAATCCGCGGTGCGCAAGCTTCGCGCCGACCAGATCGACTGGCTCACCCGCGTCTTCAAGGCGCAGGACACGCAACGCACATCGGCCGAAGCCTCGGCCCTCGCGGCGGCCGTTTTCGCGGCCTGCCAGGGCGCGTTGGTCTCGGCGCGCGTCACCGGCAAGGCGAAAGACTTCGACGCGGCGATGACCGTCGTTCGCACACTGGCAAAGGCATCAGCATGACGCACCCGAACCGTGTCGTGCGACTCTACTGACGCTTCAAGCCCCGGCCGCGATCCGGTCGAGCGTTGCCACTGCATCGCTCGGCAGGCTCAGTTCGGCGGCCGCCAGGTTCTCGCGCAGGTGTCCCACTGACGACGTGCCGGGAATCAGCAACAGGTTCGGCGCGCGTTGCAGCAGCCACGCGAGCGCCACCTGCATCGGCGTTGCACCAAGCGCGTCCGCGACCTCCGACAGCGCCGTCGACTGCAGCGGGCTGAAGCCGCCGAGCGGGAAGAACGGCACGTAGGCGGTACCGTGCCGCGCGAGCTCGTCGATCAGCGCGTCGTCGTCGCGGTGCGCGAGGTTGTACAGGTTCTGCACGCAGACGATCGGGCAGATCCGGCGGCCGTCGGCCACCTGCGTCCGCGTCACGTTGCTCAGGCCGATGTGGCGCACCAGGCCCTGGTGCTGCAGTTCGGCCAGCGCGCTGAGCGGCTCTTCGAGCGAGCCCTCGGCCGGCCCGTGCACGTCGAACATGCTCCGCAGGTTGACGACCTCCAGCACGTCGAGGCCGAGGTTGCGCAGGTTGTCGTGCACCGCCTGCGTCAGCTGCTGGCGCGAGAAGGCCTTGTTCCACGAGCCGTCTTCGCCGCGCAACGCGCCGATCTTGGTGACGATGACCAGGTCGTCGCGGTACGGGTGCAGCGCCTCGCGAATGATCTGGTTGGTGATGTGCGGGCCGTAGAAGTCGCTGGTGTCGATGTGGTTCACACCGCTGTCCACCGCGGCGCGCAGCACCGCGACCGCGCCGGCGCGGTCGGTCGGCGGACCGAAGACGCCCTTGCCGGCGAGCTGCATCGCGCCGTAGCCCAGGCGGGTGACGGTGCGCGTGCCGAGCTTGAATGTTCCTGCCTTGTTGATGTCGATCATGAGAGCTCCTGTCGTGTGACCACGAATCTATCGGCCATCGACTCCAACGATAAGATGCCTCAATCGGCACAGGCTGTACGGAATCTAGAACAATGGCGGTCGACCTCGGTGATCTCACGGCCTTGCTCGCCGTCGCGCGCGCAGGGGGCTTCCGCGATGCGGCGCGCGCCACCGGTGGCAGCGCCTCGAGCCTCAGCGAAGCCGTCCGCCGGCTCGAAACCCGGCTCGGCGTGCGGCTGCTTCACCGCACCACGCGCAGCGTCGCGCCCACCGAAGCCGGTGCGCGGCTGCTCGAGCGGCTGGGGCCGGCGCTGGTTGAGGTGGAGGCCGCGCTCGACGTGGTCAACGGTTTCCGTGACCGGCCCGCGGGCACCTTGCGGCTCAACGTGCCGGTCAGCGCGGTGCGCCTGGTGCTGCCGCACATCGTGCCGGCGTTTCTGGCGGCCTATCCCGACATCCGCCTCGACATCGTGGCCGAGGACAGCTTCGTCGACATGCTCGCGGCGGGCTGCGATGCCGGCATCCGCTATGACGAGCGGCTCGAGCAGGACATGATCGCGATCCCGATCGGCCCGCGCGAGCAGCGCTTCGCGACGGCGGCGTCGCCCGCGTACCTCGACCGCCACGGCCGCCCCGATCATCCGCGCGAGTTGCTCGACCATGCGTGCCTGCGCGGGCGCTTCAGCAGCGGCGCGATGCCGGCCTGGGAGTTCGAACGCGATGGCGAGGTCGTGAAGGTGGACCCGACCGGGCCGCTGATCGTGAGCCTGGGCGCGGCCGTCGACCTGGCCGTCGATGCCGCGGTGGCCGGCACCGGCGTGATCTACCTGTTCGAGGACTGGCTGCGGCCGATGCTCGACAGCGGTGCGCTCGAGCCGGTGCTGCAAGCGTGGTGGCCCTCGTTCACCGGGCCCTTCCTCTACTATCCGAGCCGCCGCTATCTGCCGGCACCGTTGCGCGCCTTCGTGGACTTCATCGGCACGATGCGGGTCGAATGAAAATGCGCGGCTCCCACGATCAACCGAAAGCAGTTCACGTGCTCATGCCGCAACCGACCGTGGTCGAACTCCTCACTGCCGAGAACGGCATGAGGAAGGTCAGCTGCACGAAGACATTGCAGGCTCACTGCGGTCTCGGGCTGGCAGCGGCCAAGGACATCACCGACGCACTGCTGGACCAGCAGTACCCCACGGTGTCGCTGCCGTCGGCCGCCGCCGCGAGAGCGCTGGTGGTCGAACTGGCCGCATCGGGTGTGGTCGCCCGTTTTGCGGAGGGGCCGGATTACGACCCCCAGGAGCGCCTCGCCTCGGCGCTGTCATCCGTGCAGTCAGTCCTCAGCCCTGAAGTTCTTCGCAGTTGCGAGTCCTTGTCCGCCCACGGTGAATGGGAGCTGGCGGTCTCGCGGGCCCTCGCCGGGCTGCCACAAGGAGACGACGCCAACGCCACGCCTGAATTCATCATGCTCAGCGAACTGGCTGTCGAGTTCGGCATCTTGCAAGGACGGTGAGAGCACGGTTCATTGCCATCAGAGACTCATGAAAACACCTCAGACACTTGCCATCGTGATGGCGCTTCTCACCTCGGCGTGCTCATCGGTCGATGACCGCGTGTCGGCCGCCATCGGCGACGCCGTTCGCGAGAAGCACGCGCTGGAGATCCGCATCGCAGCCCTCACGGATTTCGAATGGGAGAAGGTGTACCTGTTCGGGCCGTATGCGCCGCGTGCACACATCTGCGAGGTCTTGGGTGTCGAGGCCCGGCAGTGCGAGCGCATCGTTCCCTTCGAATCGATGGACGACGGCGTCATGAGCCTGGCGTTCGTCTCCGGCACGCAGGTGGTTCGCTATGCCAGGCACCGTCGCTTGAACGGCGACTTCACGCCGGTCGCGAGCCGGCAACCGATCCTGGCGTCAGACGCGGTTTTCAAGGTCGTCCCGTCGGGTGTTTCGCAAGATGGCAAGTCGTGGCTCAAACTGGTCCGCGGCGTGCCATCGTGATCACCATCCGTCCCGCTGTCCTGGAGGATTCGCCAGCGGTCTTCGACGCCCACCAAGACTCGGTTCTGAACCTCTGCTCAGGCGCCTACACGCCGGTTCAACTCGAGGCCTGGTTTGAAGGTCGCACGCACGAGATCCACCACCCGGCCATCGAGTCCGGGCAGATCGTGCTCGCCGAGCAGCAGGGCAGGGTCCTTGGTTTCTTTGGATTCGTGCCAGGCGAGATCACGCTGTTGTTCGTTCGTCCGGAAGCCGCCGGCTCCGGCTTGGGCAGCCGGCTGTTCACGCTCGCGGTCGCAAGTGCCGAGGCGGGCCACGAAGGGCCACTCACCGTCGTGGCCACCCGGAACTCGCAGGGCTTCTACGAGAAGCACGGATTCATCGCTGTCGACTCATCGTTCTTCGTCCGCGGTGCTTCCGAGATGCGTTTCGAAGTCGTCGACATGCGCCGCGAAGCGGACTGCACGAAAGGATCAACGCATGCCCAAGATTGATCTCTCCGGTGTTCGCGTGCATGCGGGCTCCGGCTACCCGTCGCCGTTCGATGCGCCTTGCGCCGCGCGCACCCGCCGCCGCCTGGGCGATGCGGGTGGGTTGCAAGACTTCGGCGTGAACCTGATGACGCTGCCCCCTGGCGGCTGGTCCAGCCAGCGTCACTGGCACAGCGACGAGGACGAATTCGTCTTCGTTCTCGAGGGCGAACTGACGCTCGTCGAAGACGATGGCCAGACCTTGGTGTGTGCAGGCGAGTGCGCGGCCTTTCCCAAAGGCAGCGGCAACGGCCATCACCTGAAGAACCTGTCGTCCGCCGTGGCCGTCTACCTGGAAGTGGGCTCACGCCAGCCCGATGACCTCACGACCTGTTCGGACATCGATCTGAAGAGTTCGAATGCCGATGGCCGATTCGTGCGCAAGGATGGCACGCCGTATCCGTGATCGAAGCGCGCGAGCGTCCCGGTGTCCGGACCTCGCCATGAGCACTCAGTGCCGCGCCTCGATCATCTTCCACCCGTTCCCCGACGGATCGCGAAAGCCCGCATCCACCGTGCAGTAGCGCTCGGTCGGCTCCTGCGTGAACTCCACGCCGCGGGCCAGCATCCGCGCGTGCGCGGCGCGGCAATCGTCCACCTTCAGCACCAGCGGCGGCATGCCGCCCTTGGCGACGATCGCGCGCAGCGCCTGCGCGGTCTCGGCGTCGTGCACCGGCGCGCCGGGCACGCTCAAGCCCAGCTGGAACGACGGCTGGTCCGGGTGCTGCACGGTGAGCCAGCGGTAGTCGCCGTTGCGCACGTCGGTGTGGACGCGAAAGCCGACCTTGTCGACATAGAACGCGAGCGCTTCATCCTGGTCGCGCACGTACAGGCTGACGACTTCGATGCCTTGGGTCATGGAACCTCCTTCTTGCCGGAGCTGTTGCTGAAGGCGTCGTTTATAGCGGCCACCTCCCGCCGCCGCTTCTCCGAAACTGCGATCGTCAGGTCCGGCCGATGCGCCGCACCCAGCACGCAGGCGGGCACGCGGCCGGGCTCCTGCAGCGCCGCCCGCGCGCGCGAGCGCACCGCGCTCGGGCTCTCGCCCGTGATGTCGCGGAAGGTGCGCCCGAAGGTGCCCAGGCTCTCCCAGCCGGTCTGGAACGCGATCTCGGTGATCGGCAGCTCGGTCTCGCGCAGCAGCGCGGTCGCCCGCTCGATGCGCCGCGTCAGCAGGTAGCGGTGCGGCGGTGTGCCGAAGGCCTGCTTGAACGAGCGCGCGAAGTGCGCTTCGGAGACCTCGCTGACGCGCGCCAGCCGCTCCACCGGCCAGGCCTCGTGCGACGCGGCGTCCATGCGGTCCTTCGCGCGCAGCAGGCGGCGCAGCAGCTCGGGGTCCTGGCTCGTCGGAAGCTCACTCATGCGGCGGCATTGTGCCGCCTGGCTCCGTCTTCGTTACGCCGTTCGCGATGTGCCGCGGTGATCGGCGTCCGCAGCGCTCACCGGCTCGTCCATCGCCATGCGGATCGCCAGCGCGCCGAGCAGCAGCGCGAGGCCCAGCAGGCCTGCGCCGGCCCACGCTTGCTGGTCGACGAGGTAGTTCACGCACAGCCGGCTCTCGCTCTCGCGGTACAGCAGCCCGGCGGTTGCCATCATCCAGGCCAGGTTGAACAGCACGAAGAGCCGCAGCTCGCGGCGCCAGCGCTGCAGTGCACGCGCCAGCACCGCGCCGGCCACGAGCCAGTTCAACGCCTTCGCGAGGGCGATCCAAGGACTCAGCAGCGCGAGGTCGAGCGCCACCGGCAGCATCCAGAACGCGGTGGTGAGCATCACCAGCAACGCGCTCGACAAGCCTTCGGCATCCCAGCACGAATCGCCGCCGGCCGGCCGCGGCCACAGCGAAGCCGCGGCCCAGCCTGCCGCGAGCAGCAGCGGGAACTCCACCAGCATGTGCAGCGCCATGCTCGCTTCGAGCAGGTGGCGCAGTGGCGGCACCAGCAGCAGCGGCAGGGCCACGGCGAGCACCGCGATGCGCACGAGCTTCTGCGCAGGCTTCACGGTGCGGCTCCCGCCAGGCGTCGCGCCGCCGCGAGCGCCTGCGGCCAGTCGTCGTAGTCGAACACCTCGCGCAGCCGGCCTTGGCCGTCGATCAGGTGGATCGCCCCGTTGTGCACGTAGCCGCCGACGCCGTCGGGCACGGCGACCACGCCCAGCTCGCCGAGCAGGCGCTGCGAATCGTCCGCGGCTGGCACCGCGATCCACCACTGCGCAGGCGCGGCGTGGTGCAGCGTGGCGTAGCCGGCCAGCGCGGGCACGTCGTCGTGCGCGGGGTCGAACGACAGCGACAGCAGTTGCACCGGTGCGGCACTGCGCGCCAGCTCGGCCTGCATGCGCTGGTACTCCGAGCCGAGCGCCTGGCACACGCTGGTGCAGCGCGTGTAGATGAAATCGACGAGGAAGGCGCGCGGCGTCGGGCCTTGCGCCCACAGCACGCGCCGGCTGCCGTCGCTCAGCGTCGCGGCGAGCGGCGAGGCCTGCAGCAGGCCCTGCTGCGCCTGCGCGCGCCGCAGCGATTCGAAGGTCCACAGCTCGAAGCCGTTGCTGATGCGCGCGACGGCTGCGGCGAACAGGGCCAGCAGCACGCTGCAGCACAGCAGCGTCGGCCACAGCGGCCGGCGCGGAGCAGCGGAAGCGGTGGCGCCGTTCACTGGCAGCTCAGGGCGCGACCCACACGTCCGGCTCATGCCCGACGGCCACGCCGTTGCGCATCACGAAGCGCGGGAACTCGCCGAAGAAGCCGTGGAACAGGTTGCGGCCGATGCCGTGCGCGGTGCGCTGGAACTCCTCGGCGACCTCGCCGGAGAACAGCCGGTCGGTGTGCCGATGCCACAGCGTGATCCAGCGCAGGAAGTGCTCGGGGCGCACGCCGTCGATCACCATGTGCTTGCCGTACACGTTGCCGCGGAAGGTGCGCGTGCCCAGCATCACGGTGCTCCAGAACTCGACCAGCCGTGCCAGGTGCACGCTCCAGTCGTCGCCGATGACCCGGTTGAACACGGGCGCGAGCAGGTCGTCGCGCCGCACGTCGGCGTAGAAGTCGTGCACCAAGGTCTCGATGCCGGCGCGGTCCAGGGCCGGGGCAGTGACTTGCTCACTCATGCGGGGGCAGCTCCTTGTCGCCCGCGAAGCTCTCGCTGCGGGCTTTCGTCTGGTCGCGCACCTGGGCCACGGTGGCCGCCGTCACGGCCGGCGCGCTGTTGCCCCACTGGCTGCGCACGTGGCTCAGCACCGCGGCGATCTGCTCGTCGCTCAGCTGGGCCTTGAAGGCGGGCATCGCGCCGTTGTAGACCGTGCCCTTCACCGTGACCGCGCCGGTGATGCCGTGCAGCACGATGGCGGCGGCCGTCGTTTCCTTGCCGGCCACCCACTCGCTGCCGGCCAGCGGCGGGAAGACGCCCGGCAGGCCGAGGCCGGTCGGCTGGTGGCAGGCGGCGCACAGCGAGGCATAGAGCGCGCCGCCATCCACCGCGGCGCCGGCGGTCTTGACCTCGCCTTCGAGGTCGGCGCGGCTGCGGCCATCGCCCCAGGACGACGGCGTGTCGATGTGGGCATACGCGATGTAGACGATGCCGAAGCCGACCAGCAGCGCGACCAGGATCAGCAGCGGCCACGGGATCGGGTTGCGCTCTTCGTGCGGGTCGGGGTTCTCGCGTTGCTGTTGACGAGGGGGCTGGCTCGGGGTGTTCGAATCCATGGCGCTGTCCTCCTCGTCAGCGGGTGGTCGCCGGTGCGGACGCAGGCGCCTGCGCCGCGAGCACCGGGTAGCTGCGGTCCAGCGACTTCAGGTAGGCCACCAGGTCGAGTGCCTCCTTGCTCGCGATCACCGCCTTGCCGCCCGGCGCGTAGCCGGCCGGCACGCGCACCTCGACATCGCCCGGCTCGGCCTTCTCCTTCAGCTCGAACATGAACGGGTAGCTCGGCATGATGCTGCCCTTCACGTAGGCGCGCGGCTGGAACAGGTGCCCCAGGTGCCACTGGTCGCTCGGCTGGCGCACGCCGATGTTCATCAGGTCGGGGCCGGTGCGCATCGTGCCCAGCAGGTGCGGCGCGTCGTAGGCGTAGTCGCCGGCCACCGTCGCGCGGCCCCAGCCGCGCTGGAAGTCGGGCGCGAACTCGCGGGTGCGCGGCTGCTGCGAGTGGCAGTAGACGCAGCCGTTGCGGATGTATTCCTCGCGGCCGCGCAGCTGCGCGCTGGTGTAGGGCTTCAGCCCGGCGATCGGCGGCGCGTCGCGCACCGTCATGTACGGGATCACCACCAGCGCGCTGGTCGCGATGCCGAGCATCGTCATGCCGCCGGCGAGCAAACTGATTTCGTTCTTCATGGTCGGTCCCGGCAGTTCGGTGGCGGCGTCAGACGATCTTCAGGCGGGGCGCATCGCGCTGGGGTGCCCGGTCGAGCAGCAGCCTCACGAAGTGCAGCACGAACACCAGGTGGCCGGCCACCATCAGCGCGCCGCCGATGCTGCGGCCCTTCAGGTAAGGCAGCGTCAGTGCCACCGATTCCATGAACGGCCGGCTCGCGTCGAGCATCGCCTTGCCCTGCAGCCAGCCGCCGATGCTGAGCGACACGAAGTACACCGTGATGCCGATCGCCGACAGCCAGAAGTGCGCCGCGATCAGCGCCGGTGACGGCCATTCCTTCGCGGTGATGCGCGGCACGATGAAGTAGATCGCGCCGAAGAACACCATCGTGACGAAGCCGTACAGCCCGAGGTGCGCATGCGCCACCGTGTAGTGCGTGAAGTGCGTGACGACGTTGATGCTGCGCAGCGCCTCGTACGAACCCTGGATCGAGCTGGCGGTGTACATCAGCCCGCCGAAGCCGATGAAGCGCAGCGTCGGCGACCAGCGCAGGGCCTGCAGGTGGCCCTTCAGCGTCTGGTGCTGGTTGACGGTGAAGGCCACCACCGGCACCACCATCATCACGCTCTGCACGATCGACAGCGTGACCATCCAGCCCGGCACCGGCCCGCCGATCAGGTGGTGGCCGCCGACCTGGCCGTAGAAGAATGCGAGGCCCCAGAAGCCCAGCAGCGACAGGTTGTACGACTGCACCGGCCGGCCGATGATCTTCGGCAGGAAGTAGTACACCGAGGCCAGCGCGAGCGGTGTGTAGAACAGCCCGAGCACGTTGTGGCCGAACCACCAGTTCATCGTCGCCTGCTCGACGCCATGGTGCAGACCGGGAAAGTTGGCGACGAAGAACAGCACCGGGAACCAGAACAGCGCGCAGCCCATGTACCAGACCGAGACGTACAGGTGGTCGACGCGCCGGCGCAGCAGCGTCAGCACCAGCGGCACGCCGACCAGCGCGCCGCCGGCGACGAACAGCATGTCGATCTGCCACGGGATCTCGAGCCATTCGAGGCCGTCGCTGACACCCACCGCGATGCTGCCGAGGCCGGCGATCAGCGCGGCGTTCCACAGCGCCGCGCCGAGGAAGGCGTAGCGCGCGCCGACCAGCTCGGTCTTCAGCAGCCGCGGGATCACGAACAGCGCGATGCCGAGGCCGGCCATCGGCGCCCAGCCATAGGCCACCGCGTTCAGGTGGATGGTGCGGATGCGGCCGAAGGTGAGCCAGGCCTGCGACACCAGCCAGTCGGGCTCGTGCAGCTTGATCGATGCGGTGAGGCCGGCGGCTGACGCGACCAGCAGCCACGCAAAGGCGCAGCAGAAAAAGAAGAACACCAGCGGCGCGGTCGAGGCATCGGCCTTCAGGCGGTCGGCCAGCTCGGGCAGTGCGGAGTCGGCGGTGGGGGTGTTGTCGATGCGTGCGCGCTGCGCGGCGCTCAACGACGGGTCTTCGGGCTTGCCGATCTCGCCGGGTGCGAAGATCACTTCGGCGCCCCGGGTGCTCTTGTCCAGCAAGCCGCTGCGCTGGCTCCAGATGAAGACCAGCAGCGCGACCACGGACAGCACGAACGCGGACAGCAGGATGGCGACGGTGCTCATGGGGAACCCCTCCGGCATGTTGTTGTTTCAATCGGCGGTGAGTGTTTCATTCAACCGTCCTGGCCGTCGAGGCGCGGTGAGCACAGCCACGGCAGGTAGAGGCTGAGGTAGAGCGTGAAGGCGGCGATCCAGGCGCCGCCGGCCATGAGCAGCGCCGGTCCGTAGGCGGCGGGCCACAGCAGCGGCACGCCGACGCGCAGCAGTGCCGCGACCATCACCAGTGCATAGGCGACGGCCTCGCGCCGCGTCGGCTCCAGGGGCCGGCCGGTGTGGCCGCGTGCGGTGCGCGTGATCATGCCGATCACCAGGCCACCGGTGGCGCCGATCGCCAATGCGTGGATGGCCGGTGATGCCGACTGGCCGAGTGCGAGCGCGGCCGCCAGCAAGCCCAGCCCGATCGGGATCCAGGCATAGGCCCCGTGCAGCACCCACAGCAGCGGCCGCCGCAGCGTGCGCCACGGCGCCCACGACAGCGCGCGCCAGGCGTGCAGCAAGGCGGCAGCGGCCAGCAGTGCGGCGGCCAGGCGCGGTGCGGCAGCCATCACCCACAGCGCCAGCCCACCGGCGGTGGCGACCAGCGCGATGCGGTCGCGCAGCGGCGACGCGCGCACCTGCAAGCCGGGCGTCGCGTTCATCGTGAAGGCGGGGATCACGCGGCCACCCATCACGGTCTCCAGCACGACGATCAGCGCGAGGCCGGCATGCAGCGGTGCCATCGCATCGATCTGCAGCGCACCGCTCGCCGCCAGGTGGAAGCCCAGGTTCGCCAGGCCCAGCAGCGTGAGCAGCAGCGCGATGCCGGCGTTGCGAACGTTGCGCGAGCGGATGATCAGGTCGGCGAACAGCGCGGCCACGAGTGGCAGCAGCATGACGTCGAGCAGGAAGAACACGGGGTAGGGCGCGCACAGCCCGGCCACGCGGGCCGCCAGCCACAGCGTGGCCAAGGCACCGAGCAGGCCGCCGCGCGGCGTCGGCAGTTGCGTCCACAGCCGGCCCGCGGTCAGCAGGAAGCCGGTGACCACCGCGCCGACGACGCCGAAGATCATCTCGTGCGCATGCCACAGCGCGGGGGCGAGCGTGCCGGGCAGCGCGAGGCGGCCGGTGAAGACGAAGAACCATGCGGCCATCAGCGCGACCGCGGCGCTCGCCGCGCCCAGGTAGAACGGGCGGAAGCCCAGCCGCAGCAGTGGCCACCCGCGGGGCGCCGGTGGCTTCGCCCGGGGCGACGGGATGGCGACGCGGATGGGGCGGAACGAAGAGGCGCTGGGGGCGGACATGGCGTGGGTTTATTGATGTATTTATGATGCATCTTAATGCCGACGATCGCACCATGGCAAGTAAGAAGCTATGCCACTTTGTCCCACCCCAAAGTAAACTCCGCACTGCCTGTTTGCTGGAGCGTCCCGTGCGCCTGACCGTCTACACCGACTACACGCTGCGCGCGATGATGTACCTCGCGGTGGCGTGGCCGACGGGCCGCGTCGCGACCATCGACGAGATTGCCGGCGCCTACGGCATCTCGCGCAGCCACCTGACCAAGATCGTCCACGAGCTGGGGCTGAACGGCTTCATCGTGACGACGCGCGGCCGCGCCGGTGGTGCCACGCTGGCGCGCCCGCCGAACGAAATCTCGATCGGCGACATCGTGCGCATGGCCGAGAAGGACTTCGCGGTCGTCGCCTGCCACGACGCTGCGGTGCCGCACGGCTGCCAGATCTTCCCGGCCTGCAACCTGAAGCGCGGGCTGGCCCGGGCGGTCGATGCCTTCATGGCGGAGCTCGATGCGATGACGCTGCAGGATGCGATCACCGTGCCGACGGTGGCCGCCTCGCTGCTGGGCCTGGGCGCGCAGGAGCGGCCGATGAAGGTGATGCGCTCCGTCCGCAACTCGTAGCCCGGATGCCAATCCGGGAGCGGCCCCCCCCGGATTGGCATCCGGGCTGCAAATCAAACCCGCGCCGGTACGAGCGGAAGTTCCGGTCGGGGCAGTTTTCAGGTTGTCGATACCGAAGGCCGGGTGCCACTGGCGGTCGATCGCGTAGCGCACGCGCAGGGGAGAATGTCGGTGCAATGACAGCATGAAGCTCCGTCACCATGACCGAAACCATCACGATGTACCGCCCGACAGGGCCGAAGGAACTTGAGTTGGTCCGTGAGAGCGGATTCAAACGCTGGCCGCCAAGGCTGCCCGAGCAGCCCATTTTTTATCCCGTCACCAATGAAACGTATGCGGTGCAGATCGCCCGCGACTGGAATGTCGGTGCGAGTGGGCAGGGCTTCGTCACGCGGTTCCAGGTGCGTGCCGACTACATGGCGAGGTTCAAGGTGGAAAAGGTGGGCGGGGCTGAGCACACCGAGTGGTGGGCGCCTGCCGAGGAGCTCGAAGAGTTCAACGACAACATCGTCGGACTCATCGAGGTCATTCGCCAATTCCCATGACGAGGACCATCGACTGGATCGGGGCTCCGATCCTGGATGTTTGCGCCGTTCGCGCCGACTTCGGCCATTTGCTCGTGTTGACGACCGACGGCGCCTTGCACGGCGTCGATGTCGATGTGAGGTCGATCGTGTGGCTGTGCAGCGTCGAGCTTCCTGAACTCGCGCCGGCTGATACGAACTCGTTCTTCGGAGCGGCCGCGCATCGGTTGCACGCTTCTTCAGACGGCCGGCATGCCGCCATCGTCGTCGACAAAGGGCGCCACGGGTTGGTCGTCGAAACCCGGTCCGGCGCGGTCACGATGCGCCTCGATGGAGGCGACTATCACGAAGAAACGGTTCCCTTCAGCGCGTGCTTTCTCCGCTTTGAAGGGCGCGAGGTATTCGTCCATCGCACCGCCTGGAACCGCCTCGATGTCGCGGACCCAGCCACCGGCGAATCACTGACCCGGCGTGCCATCGCGCCGTACAAGACTGCCGGCGAGCCGCCTGAGCACTACCTGGACTACTTCCACGGACAGCTTCGGCCCAGCCCGGAGGGCGGTCTGCTGTTCGACGACGGGTGGGTCTGGCATCCGCTCTCGATCCCGCGGGTCTGGTCAGTCACCCGCTGGTTGAATGCCAATCCTTGGGAGAGCGAAGACGGTCCGTCGATCGTGGATCTGGTGGCGGCCGAGGATTGGACGAAGCCGGCATGCTGGATCAGCGAGCATCGCCTTGCACTCTGGGGCCTGGCCGATTGGGATGTGCACGAGTTCGCGGAAGCAGGGCAAGGACTCGGGGTGCGCATCGTCGATGTGACTGCGGCTGAATCATCGGCAAATGAGCTGTGGCCGATGGAAGCCCAGACGGAAAAGGTGGTCGACCTGTTCAGCGATGCTGCGCGCCTGTTCGTCGCCACCGAAACAGGAACCACGGTGTGGGACATCGCGACGCGTGCGCAGGTGAGCGCATTGCCAGGTTTCACCGCGCGTTTGCTCGATCGGGCGCGAAACACCCTTGTCACGTTCGGGCCCGGCACGATCCGGGAAATCCCGATTCCGGGGGCCGTTGCGGCCGGCGGACGCCGTTGAGGCTCCGCGCCCAAAAACGGCCACGCCGCACATAGACTACCGGTCATCGCTTTTCCGATCCACGTCCAGGACCACCGAGATGACCGAATTGAAGGGTATGTCGTACGCCGAGCTCCGCGCTCTGCTGGAAGAAACCGAAGCCGCCCTGGCGAGCAAGCGCACCGAGGAGCTGAAGGTCTTGGCCGACGGCTACGCCAAGAAGCTGCAGATGGGCGGCTTCAGCATCGCCGAAGGGATCGAGGCCCTGAAGCCCTACCTGCCCGCGAAGGCCGTCAAGACGCCGTCGGCCCCCGGCGAAGAGCGCAAGGCGAAGTACGCGAACCCGGCCGACCCGACCCAGACCTGGGTCGGGATGGGCAAGCCGCCCCAGTGGTTCCGCGACCAGATCGCGAATGGCCGTTCCCGCGAGGACATGCAGATTCCCTGAGAGGAAACCCCATGAGCATCGACACGCTGGCCGTCTGGCACGAACTCGTCGCCACGCGCAACGCCAAGGGCCTGGGGGCACTGCTCTCGGACCAGGTCGTCTTCCATTCGCCGGTGGTGCACACGCCGCAGGTCGGGAAGGCCGTCACGGCCCAGTACCTCGGCGCGGCGTTCCACGTCTTCTTCAACGAGACCTTCAAGTACGTCCGGGAGATCGTCGGCCCGCGTGACGCGGTGCTGGAGTTCCAGGTGGAGATCGACGGCATCGCCGTCAATGGCGTCGACATGCTCCAGTGGGACGACGAAGGCCGGATCGTCGAGTTCAAGGTCCTCATCCGGCCCTTGAAGGCGATCAATCTGATCCACCAGAAGATGGGGGCGATGCTGCAAGCGCAGCAGTAGCCTCGGTGGCCTGCAGGAAGTCTTCCAGCGGCGGTTGCACGACGTTGCCGGCATGGTTCGTCAGCGTCGAGGCGGCCACGACGCCGATGAGTTCCAGCAGCTGATCGGGCCGGTAGCCCACCGCAAGGAAGCCGGTGCGGACGGTCGCATCGAGATTCCCCCGGCTCTCGATCAAGGACCTGGCCGCCGCAGACAGCGCCGCGTACCGCAGGTCGGACGGGGCACGATGCGCCCGGATGGCCGCCACGTCGACCTCCGGAACGCCCTGAGCGAGCGCCAGGTGCGTGTGGAACGCGACGGCCCAGCGACTGCTGTTGGTCACCGCGTTGGTCAGCAGCAGCACCTGGATCTCCGCCTCGCTGAAGCTGCCGGCGTGGACGTTCTGGAACAGGCCGATGAAGCCCTTCAGCAGCACCGGCGATCCCGCCATGGCACCGGCGAGGTTCGGCACGAAGCCGAACACCTCTTCGAGGGCGCGCAGCGGGGCCTTCGAGGCCTCCGGCGCAGAGTGGATGGAATGAATCGGGAAGTCGGACATGGTGGGCCTTGCCTTTCGTGTTGAGCGAACGAGCTGTGTTCGCATGACGGCAGGTTAGGCAGCGGCTGTGCACGCGGCAATTACATCCGAGGTCATTGAACCGCGCCGCGGTCACGCGATACGCTGTGCGCCATGAATCCCTCCAGTTCCGCCGCTCGCACCGAGCGCGCCGATGTCGGCCACCTGTTGCGGCACTGGCGTGCGGTGCGTGGCCGCAGCCAGCTCGACCTGGCGCTGGAATCGGGCATCTCGCAGCGGCACATCAGCTTCATCGAGAGCGGCCGCAGCGCTCCTGGCCGCCAGACCTTGATGCAAATCGCGCAGACGCTGGGGGTGCCGTTGCGCGAGCGCAATGCCTTGCTGCTTGCGGCCGGGTTCGCGCCGCTGTACTCCGAGTCGCCATGGAATGCGGTCGAGATGCAGGGCATCGAGAAGGCGTTGCGGCGCATGCTGCAGCAGCAGGAGCCGTTTCCTGCGGTGGTGATGGACCGCCACTGGAACGTGCTGATGACCAACGAGGCGGCGCCCCAGTTCTTCAACCGCTTCGTCGACCTGTCGCGCCGCAGCCCGCCGCGCAACCTGCTTCACCTGATGTTCGACCCGGCCGGCATGCGCCCTTTCATCGCGAACTGGGACGACGTGGGGCGCAGCCTGATCCAGCGCGTGCACCGCGAATCGACGGAGCGGGTCGTCGACCTGCAGACGCAGGCGCTGTTGTCCGAGTTGCTGGCGTATCCCGGCATCGATCCGGCGTGGAAGCACACGAAGGCATTGCTGGTGGACACCGCCGCAGCGGCGCTCCCGCTGGTGCCGATGAGCTTCTCGCACGACGGCTTCACGCTGAGCTTCTTCTCGCTGGTGACCACGGTCGGCACGCCGCAGGCGGCCGCGTCGCAGGAGCTGCGGCTCGAATCGATGTTTCCGGTGGACGATGCCGCAGAGCAGGCCTATGCGCAGTTCATGGCGCGATGAGGCGGGGTGATCAGGCGTCCGCTGCGCGCACCTCGCAGCGCAACGACAGCCAGCTTGCGGCCACCCGTCGCAGCGACTCGACATCGCCGGTCGTCTCCAACGTCACCACGTCTGCGGCCGCGGGCGCGGCCTCTGTGGCCTGCCACAACTGCGCTGCACGCCGGGCCACCGCATCGGCGGTGTCGACGATCAGCACCTGCGGCCCCATCGCGGCGGCGATCAGGTGCTGCACGAACGGGTAGTGCGTGCAGCCGAGCACGACGGTGTCGACATCCGCTTCGCGCAGTGGCGCGCAACAGCGCTCGACCATGGCCCGCAGCTCCGGCGTGTCGAGCGCGCCGCGCTCGATCAGGTCGGCGAGGCCCGGGCAGGGCTGGGCGGTGATCCGCACCGCATCGCCCTGGCGCGCCAGCAGTTGCCGGAACTTTTCGCTGCGCAAGGTGCCGGTGGTGGCCAACACACCGATGCGGCGGTTGCGGGTCGCGGCCGCCGCCGGCTTCAGCCCCGGCTCGACGCCGACGATCGGCAGCGCAGGCCAGCGCTCGCGCAGGCTCGCGACCGCCGCAGCCGTCGCGGTGTTGCACGCGACCACCAGCAACTTCGCGCCGTGCGCCACCAGGTGCTGCGCGATGCGCTGCGAGCGCTCGACGATGAAGGCCTCGCTGCGATCGCCATACGGCGCGTTAGCCGAATCGGCCAGGTAGCGCAGCGGCGCCTGCGGCAACTGCCGGCGCAAGGCCCGCAGCACCGAGAGCCCGCCGAGCCCCGAATCGAACACGCCGATGCGGTCGACGGCAGCGGATTCAGGGGGCTGTGGCTCGGGCATGGCGGCGCAGTCTAGCAACGCATTCATCGCGAACGTCGCGTGGGTGACTCGGAAATCGCCCCGACCTGTGCGAGAATAAAAAAGCACGATCGTTCTATTTCGATGCCGCAGCAGGGTCTCCCCCGTTGTCGCGTGCGGGGTGCCCGAAGCCCCGCCACTAGAATCGATCAACCCTTTCAGAGTCATCAGGAGCGTGCGAATGAAGGTATTGGTCGCGGTCAAGCGCGTTGTGGACTACAACGTCAAGGTGCGGGTCAAGAGCGATGGCAGCGGCGTGGACATCGCCAACGTCAAGATGAGCATGAACCCGTTCGACGAGATTGCCGTCGAAGAAGCGGTCCGCTTGAAGGAGAAGGGCGCGGTGACCGAGGTCATCGCCGTCTCGCTCGGCGTCACGCAGTGCCAGGAGACGCTGCGCACCGCGATGGCGATCGGCGCCGATCGCGCGATCCTCGTCGAGACCACCGAAGAGCTGCAGCCGCTGGCGGTTGCCAAGCTTCTGAAGGCGCTGGTCGACAAGGAGCAGCCGGGGCTCGTGATCCTCGGCAAGCAGGCGATCGACGACGACTGCAACCAGACCGGGCAGATGCTGGCCGCGCTGGCCGACCTGCCGCAGGCCACGTTCGCGAGCAAGGTCGAGATCGCCGATGGCGTCGCCCTCGTCACGCGCGAGGTCGATGGCGGTCTCGAGACGCTGAAGGTCACGCTGCCGGCGGTCGTCACGACCGACTTGCGCCTGAACGAGCCGCGCTACGTGACGCTGCCCAACATCATGAAGGCGAAGAAGAAGACGCTCGAGGTGCTGAAGCCGTCCGACCTGGGCGTCGACGTGACACCGCGCCTGAAGACCCTGAAGGTGAGCGAGCCGCCGAAGCGCAGCGCCGGCATCAAGGTGCCCGATGTCGCCACCCTCGTCTCGAAGCTGAAAACCGAAGCCAAGGTGATCTGAATGACCGCACTCGTGATTGCTGAACACGACAACGCCTCGATCAAGGGCGCGACCCTCAACACCGTGACCGCGGCCGCCCAGTGTGGCGGCGAGGTGCACGTGCTCGTGGCCGGCAGCAATGCCGCTGCCGCCGCGCAGGCCGCCGCGCAGATCGCCGGCGTCACCAAGGTGCTGCACGCCGACGCCGCGTACTTCGAACACGGCCTGGCCGAGAACATCGCGGCCCAGGTGCTGGCGGTGGCCTCGGCCTACAGCCACATCGTGTTCCCGGCCACCGCCAGCGGCAAGAACATCGCGCCGCGCGTGGCCGCCAAGCTCGACGTCGCGCAGATCAGCGACGTGACCAAGGTCGACAGCCCCGACACCTTCGAGCGCCCGATCTACGCCGGCAACGCCATCGCCACCGTGCAGAGCGCCGACAAGGTGAAGGTGCTCACCGTGCGCACGACCGGCTTCGACCCGGCCGCCGCCAGTGGTGGCTCGGCTGCGGTGGAGAGCACGGCTGCCGTGGCCGACAACGGCAAGAGCAGCTTCGTCGGTTCCGAGATCGCGAAGAACGACCGCCCCGAGCTGACCGCCGCGAAGATCATCGTGTCCGGTGGCCGCGCGCTCGGCTCCAGCGACAAGTTCAACGAGGTGCTGACGCCGCTGGCCGACAAGCTCGGCGCCGCGCTGGGCGCGAGCCGCGCTGCGGTCGATGCCGGCTACGCGCCGAACGACTGGCAAGTCGGCCAGACCGGCAAGATCGTTGCGCCGCAGCTGTACATTGCCGCCGGCATCTCCGGCGCGATCCAGCACCTGGCCGGCATGAAGGATTCGAAGGTGATCGTCGCGATCAACAAGGACCCCGAGGCGCCGATCTTCAGCGTGGCCGACTACGGCCTCGAGGCCGATCTGTTCGTCGCCGTGCCGGAGCTGGTGAAGGCGCTGTAAAGCCACCCTGCGCCAGCGCTGCGCGCGTGCCTGCAAAGCCCGTTGGCTCGATCGAATCAACGGGCTTTCTTCTGCCTGAATGAGAACAAGGAGACAACACCATGAGCTACGTCGCCCCCGTCAAGGACATGCTGTTCTGCATGAAGGAGCTGGCCGGCCTGGAGGCCGTCGCGCAGCTGCCCGGCTTCGAGGACGCCGGGCTGGAGACGGCACAGGCCGTGCTCGAGGAATGCGCGCGCTTCAACCAGGAGGTGCTGGCGCCGCTGAACTTCGAGGGCGACAAGAACCCGTCGTCGTGGAAGGACGGCAACGTCACCACCACGCCGGGCTTCAAGCAGGCCTTCCGCCAGTTTGCCGAGGGCGGCTGGCAGGGGCTGCAGCACCCGTCGGATTTCGGCGGGCAGAACCTGCCGAAGACCATCGGCGCGGCCTGCATCGAGATGCTCAACAGCGCCAACATGAGCTTCGCGCTGTGCCCGCTGCTGACCGATGGCGCGATCGAGGCACTGCTGACGGCCGGCACGCCCGAGCAGCAGGCGCTGTTCCTGCCGAAGATGATCTCCGGCGAGTGGACCGGCACGATGAACCTGACCGAGCCGCAGGCCGGCTCCGACCTCGCGCTGGTGCGCACCCGCGCCGAGCCGCAGCCCGACGGCAGCTACAAGATCTTCGGCACCAAGATCTTCATCACCTACGGCGAGCACGACATGGCGGGCAACATCGTCCACCTGGTGCTGGCCCGCGTGGTCGGCGCGCCCGAGGGCGTGAAGGGCATCAGCCTGTTCCTGGTGCCGAAGTTCATCGTCAACGCCGACGGCTCGCTGGGCGCGCGCAACGATGCGCATTGCGTGAGCATCGAGCACAAGCTGGGCATCAAGGCCAGCCCGACCGCGGTGCTGCAGTTCGGCGACCACGGCGGTGCCGTGGGGCAGCTGATCGGCCAGGAGAACCGCGGCCTCGAGTACATGTTCATCATGATGAACGCGGCCCGCTACGCGGTGGGCGTGCAGGGCATCGCGGTGGCCGAGCGGGCCTACCAGAAGGCGGTGGCCTATGCGAAGGACCGCGTGCAATCGCGCCCGGTCGACGGCTCGGTGGCCGGCAGCGCCAGCATCATCCACCACCCCGACGTGCGTCGCATGCTGATGACAATGCGCGCACTGACCGAAGGCTGCCGCGCGATGGCGCTGACGGCTGCCTCTGCCTATGACGCCGCGCATGCGCACCCCGATGCCGAGGTGCGCAAGCAGAACCAGGCCTTCTACGAATTCATGGTGCCGCTGGTGAAGGGCTTCAGCACCGAGATGAGCCTGGAGGTGACGAGCCTGGGCGTGCAGGTGCACGGCGGCATGGGTTTCATCGAGGAGACCGGCGCGGCGCAGTACTACCGCGACGCGAAGATCCTGACCATCTACGAAGGCACGACCGCGATCCAGGCGAACGACCTGGTGGGCCGCAAGACAGCGCGCGACGGTGGCCAGACGGCAAAGGCGATCGCGGAGCAGATCCGCAAGACCGAGGCCGAACTCGGCCAGCGCGACAGCCCGGCCGCCCGTGCGGTGCTGAAGCGCCTGGCCGCGGCCCGCGAGGCCTTCGTGCAGGTGGTCGAGTTCGTCGCCGGCTCGACCAAGGCGCACCCGAACGCGGTGTTCGCCGGCTCGGTGCCGTACCTGATGCTGGCTGGCAACCTGATGGCCGGCTGGCAGCTCGCGCGTGCGCTGCTGGTGGCCGAGACGCAGCTGGCGGCGGGCGAGGGCGATGCGGGATTCCTGAACGCCAAGCTGTCCACCGCCCGCTTCTACGCCGAGCACATCCTGAGCCGCGTGCCCGGCCAGCGCGATGCGATCCTCGAAGGCGCCGACAGCGTGATGGCGCTGGCGATGGACGCGTTCTGATCATTCAATCCCACGGAGACCTGCCTTGTCGCTTCCGCCCGTTCTGCAGAACCTGCCGCTGCCGGTGATCGGCTCGCCGCTGTTCATCATCAGCAACCCGAAGCTCGTGATCGAGCAGTGCAAGGCCGGCATCGTCGGCGCGATGCCGGCGCTCAACGCGCGCCCGGCCGAACTGCTCGACGAGTGGCTGGCCGAGATCACCGAGACGCTGGCCGCGCACGACCGCGCGCACCCGGAGCGCCCGGCGGCGCCGTTCGCGATCAACCAGATCGTGCACAAGAGCAACGACCGGCTCGAGCACGACATGGCGCTGTGCGCGAAGTACAAGGTGCCGATCATCATCACCTCGCTCGGCGCGCGCACCGACGTGAACGATGCGGTGCATGCCTGGGGCGGCATCGTGCTGCACGACGTCATCAACAACTTCTTCGCGAAGAAGGCGATCGAGAAGGGCGCCGATGGCCTGGTCGCGGTGGCGGCCGGTGCCGGCGGCCATGCAGGCGTGAAGAGCCCGTTCGCGCTGGTGCAGGAGATCCGCACCTGGTTCGACGGCCCGCTCGCGCTGAGCGGCTCGATCGCGAGCGGCAACGCGATCCTCGCGGCGCAGGCGATGGGCGCCGACCTGGCCTACATCGGTTCGGCCTTCATCGCCACCGACGAGGCGCGCGCGAGCGACGACTACAAGCAGATGATCGTCAGCAGCAACAGCGACGACATCGTCTACAGCAACCTCTTCACCGGCGTGCACGGCAACTACCTGAAGGGCTCGATCCTGAAGGCCGGGCTCGATCCCGAGAAGCTGCCCGAGAGCGACCCGAGCAAGATGAACTTCGGCGGCGACGCGCGCAAGGCCTGGAAGGACATCTGGGGCTGCGGGCAGGGGATCGGCGCGATCGACAAGGTGGTGCCGACGCGCGTGCTGGTCGAGCGGCTGCACGGCGAGTACGAGGCGGCGCGGCGGAGGCTGGTGCCGGCCTGAACGGATCCCCTCGGGGCCGATGACACACAATGGCCCGATGAGTGCTCCCCCCCTCGGTCAGCCTGCCGTCTCGGAACCGATGCTGCGGCTGCTGTTCGAGCAGTCGCCCAGCTTCATCGTGGTGCTGGAGGGGCCGACCCACGTGGTGACGCTCGCGAACCCGGCCTACCAGCGGCTGGTGGGCCTCGACCGCCCGCTGACGGGCCGCGCGATCGCGCAGGCGCTGCCCGAGGCCGACGAGCAAGGCTTCGTCGGGCTGCTCGATGCGGTGTATGCCAGCGGCGAGCCCTTCGTCGGCCGGCGCATGGCCTTCGTGCCCGAGCGGGCCGCGCACCTGCAACCCAAGACGCGCTTCGTCGATTTCGTCTACCAGCCGGTGCGCGGCGACGACGGCCGCGTCACCGGCATCTTCGTGCAGGGGCACGAGGTCACCGACCAGGTGGCGGCCGAGCGCATGTTGGCGCGCGAGGCCGAGCAGCGGGCGGCGCAGGCGCACCGCTTCGACGTCACGCTGTCGGGCATCGAGGACTTTGCCTACACCTTCGACCGGCAGCTGCGCTTCACCTACTCGAACCGGCCGCTGCTGCAGCTGCTGGGCATCACGCTCGACGAGATCGTCGGCAAGACTTTCTGGGACCTGCCGTACCCGAAGGAGCTGGCCGACCGGCTGGGTGCGGAGATCGAGCAGGTCTTCGTCAGTGGCGAGCGGGTCGTCGGCGAGACCTTCTACCAGAGCCCGACCGGTGCGCAGGGCTGGTTCGAGTACATCTTCAACCCGGTGTTCGCGCCCGACGGCAGCGTGGCCAGCGTGGCCGGCTCCACGCGCGACGTGACCGCGCGGCTGGCGCAGGAGCGGCGGCTGGCCGAGCTGAACGCCAGCGAGCGTGCCGCGCGCGCCGAGGCCGAGCGCGCGAGCCGGCTGAAGGACGAATTCCTGGCGACGCTGAGCCACGAGCTGCGCACGCCGCTGAATGCCATCCTCGGCTGGACCGAGCTGATCCGCAGCGGCCGCCTGGATGCCGACCGGATCCGCGAGGCCGCCGAGCGCATCCACCGCAACGCCCGCGCGCAGGCGCAACTGATCGCCGACCTGCTGGACGTCAATCGCATCATGACCGGCAAGATCCGGCTCGCGGTGCGGCGCGAATCGATGGCCGTGCCGGTGGCCGCCGCGCTGGACGCGACGCGGCTGGATGCGCAGCGCAAGAAGATCGCGCTGGCCGAGCCGGCGCTCGCCGGGCTGCCCGAGATCGACGGCGACGCCACGCGGCTGCAGCAGGTGTTCTGGAACCTGCTGAGCAACTCGGTGAAGTTCACGCCCGAGGGCGGGACCATCGCTTTGGGCGTGGAGGCCGACGCCGACGAAGTGCGGGTGAAGATCAGCGACAACGGCATCGGCGTGGCGGCAGATTTTCTGCCGCACCTGTTCGAGCGCTTCTCTCAGGCCGACAGCTCCAGCACGCGCCACCATGCCGGGCTGGGCCTGGGGCTGTCGATCTGCAAGAGCCTGGTCGAACTGCACGGTGGGCGCATCGTGGCCGAGAGCGCCGGCCCGGGACGGGGCACGAGCTTCACGGTGACGCTGCCGATGCGCATGCCGTCGGCGCTGAAAGGCGGATCGGATGGGAGTGTCGACACCACGGCGGACGAGTTGCCGCCCGGCGACGAACTGCTGGTGCTGAAGGGCGCGAGCGTGCTGGTGGTGGACGACGACATCGACGGCAGCACGATCCTGGTGACGGCCTTCGCGCAGTACGGCGTGGATGCGGTGGCGGCCGACAGCGCCGAGGCCGCGCTGGCGCTGGTGGGCAGCAGGGTCTTCGCGCTGATGCTGTGCGACATCGGCATGCCGCAGACCGACGGCTACGCGCTGCTGCGCGAGGTGCGCCGCACCAGCGGCATGCCCGCGATCGCGCTGACCGCCTTCGCGCGGCCCGAAGACCGGCAACGGGCGTTGGACCAGGGGTTCAGCGCGCACATCGCGAAGCCGTCGTCGCCGGCGGCGACGCTGGCGGTTTGTGCGCGGGTGTTGAGGGCGGCGAGGGGCGGCGGGCCATAGGGTGGGATCTGGTTGACGCTCCCGGCACCCGCGCGCACAGTGCCGCGGCGCATGTCGCGCGAGGAGATTGACATGAAGACTTCCCGGCTGACGCTCACGCTGTCCGGTGCGCTGTTGTTCGCACTCGGCCTCACCACCGGCCTCACGGCGCAGACGCTCACCGATTCGCCGCAGCGCGCCGAGCAGAAGCGCGCCGACCTGAGCGGCACGCCCAACATGGAGGTGATCGCCTCCATCGTCGAACTGAAGCCGGGCCAGAGCAGCAACCTGCATGTGCACCACGGCGTCGAAGCCTTCCATGTGCTGCAGGGCGCGATGGTGCAGGCGCCGGGCAAGGATGCGTCGATGATGCCCACCGGCCTGACCGGGCTGAACCTGCGCGACGTGCAGCACGGCAGCTTCAAGGTGGTTGGCGAAATGCCCTTGAAGCTGTTCACCGTGCACATCGTCGACAAGAATGCACCGCTGTACGACTTCGTCAAATGACACCCCGGGAACCATGACCTGCACCGCCGCGGCGAACCGCTGCGAGACCATGACCTACCGCGACGAGCTGGTGATCTCCAGCAAGGCCGGCTATGACATGTGGCCGGGCCCGCACGGGCAGGGTGGCGGCTCGATGAAGGCCGAGCACCTGTCCGCGGCTGTCGGTGCCGGGGTCAGTGGCGCGGTTCGACCTCGTAGTCGCAATCGCAGCCCTGGCCCGCGGCGATCAAGCGGCTCACCAGCCGCGCGGCCGCGCGGCGCAGCCAGGCCGGCCCGCGCAGCCCGCGCGCCCGCACCAGCACGCCGCAGCGGTAACCGCCTTGTACCCCCCACACCAGCGCCGCGCAGGCCCCGTGCCGGCGCCGGCTGACCAGCATGCCGACCGGGCAGGGCTCGCTCGCGCAGCACACGCCGCAGCCGTTGCAGGGCTCGCCGAGCGGCGGCTTGCGCGGCGCGGCGGGGTGGATTTCGATGGTGCGGCGCATGTCGGGCAGATGAATCCGCCAAAGGAGTTCGGCGATTGTCGTCCGCAGGAAACACGGCGATCCCACGAGGTGGACCGCAGAATTCCAACGGTGTTACAGTCCCTGCCGGTGACTTTCAGGTCCTTCCCGTCCCCTTGCTGGTAACAGTCAAGGCGGGTCGCAATCCGCCAGCCGGTCTAGCCGTGTCGCGGAAGGTTTATCAACCCACTACAGCACTGGAAACCAGTGCGAAAGGTGAGCGAAATGATGCAGGAATACAGGTCGAACTCGTACCTGTTCGGGGGCAATGCGCCCTATGTCGAAGAGATGTACGAGGCTTACCTCGACAACCCGGGCTCGGTGCCCGACAACTGGCGCGCCTACTTCGACGCCCTCCAGCACGTTCCTGCCGCCGACGGTTCGTCGGCTGCCGACGTCCCGCACGCACCGGTCGTCGAATCATTCGCTCAACGCGCCAAGGCCAACGCCTTCGGCAACAAGGCCAGCGGCGCCGACCTGGCGGTCGCCCGCAAGCAGGTCCACGTCCAGTCGCTGATCGCCGCCTACCGCGTGCTCGGCGCCCGCTGGGCCGACCTCGACCCGCTCAAGCGCGTCGAGCGCCCGAAGATCCCCGAGCTGGAGCCGGCGTTCTACGACCTGAGCGAGTCCGACATGGACATCTCGTTCAGCGCCACGAACACCTACTTCAGCACCTCGGAGCAGATGACGCTGCGCCAGATCGTGCAGGCGCTGCGCGAGACCTACTGCGGCTCGATCGGCGCCGAGTACATGCACATCACCGACCAGCCTGAAAAGCGCTGGTGGCAGCAACGCCTCGAAGCCATCCGCTCCAAGCCGAACTTCACGGCCGAGCAGAAGAAGCAGATCCTGAACCGCCTGACGGCCTCCGAAGGCCTGGAGCGCTACCTGCACACCAAGTACGTCGGCCAGAAGCGCTTCTCGCTCGAAGGCGGCGAAAGCTTCATCGCGTCGATGGACGAACTGGTGCAGCGCGCCGGCGAAAAGGGCGTGCAGGAGATCGTGATCGGCATGGCCCACCGCGGCCGCCTGAACGTGCTGGTCAACACGCTGGGCAAGATGCCCAAGGACCTGTTCGCCGAGTTCGACCACACCGCCCCCGAGAACCTGCCCTCGGGCGACGTGAAGTACCACCAAGGCTTCTCGAGCGACGTCACCACCGACGGCGGCCCGGTCCACCTGAGCCTGTCGTTCAACCCGTCCCACCTCGAGATCGTCAACCCGGTCGTCGAGGGCTCGGTCAAGGCCCGCCTCGACCGCCGCGGCGACAAGGAAGGCGACACCGTGCTGCCGGTGCTGGTGCACGGCGACGCGGCCTTCGCCGGCCAGGGCGTCGTGATGGAAACGCTGGCGCTCGCGCAGACGCGCGGCTACTACACCGGCGGCACCGTCCACATCGTCATCAACAACCAGATCGGCTTCACGACCAGCGACCCGCGCGACACCCGCTCGACGCTGTATTGCACCGACGTGGTCAAGATGATCGAGGCCCCGGTGCTGCACGTGAACGGCGACGACCCCGAGGCGGTCGTGCTGTGCACGCAGCTCGCGCTCGACTACCGCCAGGAGTTCAACAAGGACGTGGTGGTCGACATCGTCTGCTTCCGCAAGTTGGGCCACAACGAGCAGGACACGCCGGCGCTCACGCAGCCGCTGATGTACAAGAAGATCGCCCAGCACCCGGGCACCCGCCGCCTGTACGGCGACAAGCTGGTGGCCCAGGGCGTGCTGCCGGCCGACGGTCCGGACGCGATGGTCAAGGAGTTCCGCGCCGCGATGGACGCCGGCAAGCACACCATCGACCCGGTGCTGACCAACTACAAGAGCAAGTACGCGGTCGACTGGTCGCCGTACCTGAACAAGAAGTGGACCGATTCGGCCGACACCGCGCTGCCGCTGGCCGAGGTCAAGCGCCTGGCCGAGCGCATCACCACGCTGCCGGCCAACTTCAAGGCCCACCCGCTGGTCGAGAAGGTGCTGGCCGATCGCGCCGCGATGGGCCGCGGCGACATCAACATGGACTGGGGCATGGGCGAGCACCTCGCCTTCGCGTCGCTGGTCGCGAGCGGCTACCCGATCCGCCTGTCCGGCGAGGACAGCGGCCGCGGCACCTTCACGCACCGCCACTCGGTGCTGCACGACCAGAACCGCGAGAAGTGGGACGAAGGCACCTGGACGCCGCTGCAGCACGTGGCCGACAACCAGGCCCCGTTCGTCGTGATCGACTCGCTGCTGTCCGAAGAAGCGGTGCTCGGTTTCGAGTACGGCTACGCGAGCGCCGATCCGAACACGCTGACCATCTGGGAAGCGCAGTTCGGCGACTTCGTCAACGGCGCGCAGGTGGTGATCGACCAGTTCATCGCCTCGGGCGAGGTCAAGTGGGGCCGTGCCAACGGCCTGACGCTGATGCTGCCGCACGGCTATGAAGGGCAGGGCCCGGAGCATTCGTCGGCACGCCTGGAGCGCTTCATGCAGCTGGCCGCCGACAACAACATGCAGATCGTGCAGCCGACCTCGGCCAGCCAGATCTTCCATGTGCTGCGCCGCCAGATGGTGCGCATGTTCCGCAAGCCGCTGGTGATCATGACGCCGAAGTCGCTGCTGCGGAACAAGGACGCCACGTCGCCGCTCGCCGAGTTCACGAAGGGCGAGTTCAAGACGGTGATCCCCGAGGCGAGCGCCGAGATCGCGGCCGACAAGGTCAAGCGCATCGTCGCCTGCTCCGGCAAGGTCTACTACGACCTGGTGAAGGCGCGTGCCGAGAAGAAGGCCACCGACGTGGCGATCATCCGCGTCGAGCAGCTCTATCCGTTCCCGCACAAGGCCTTCGCGGCCGAGGTGAAGAAGTACCCGAACCTGACCGAGATCGTCTGGTGCCAGGACGAGCCGCAGAACCAGGGTGCCTGGTTCTTCGTGCAGCACTACATCCACGAGAACATGGTCGAAGGCCAGCGGCTGGGCTATGCGGGTCGCCCCGCGTCGGCTTCGCCGGCAGTGGGCTACGCGCACCTGCACCAGGAGCAACAGAAGGCGCTGCTCGACCAGGCCTTCGCCAAGCTCAAGGGCTTCATCCTCACCAAATAAGCAAGTCGTGGCGCAGCCTGCCGGCCCGGTGGCCGGTTCGGCTGCGACCGTGCTGAACACCAAGAAAGAACCTCATGGCAATCGTAGAAGTCAAAGTTCCGCAGCTGTCCGAATCGGTGGCCGAAGCCACGCTGCTGCAATGGAAGAAGAAGCCCGGCGAAGCCGTGGCCATCGACGAGATCCTGATCGAGATCGAAACCGACAAGGTCGTGCTGGAAGTGCCGGCACCGGCCGCCGGCGTGATCGCGCAGATCGTCAAGAACGACGGCGAGAGCTGCACCAGCGATGAAGTCATCGCCCGGATCGACACCGAGGCGGCCGCGCAGGTGAGCCCGCTCGAGATCAAGGCAGTGCCTGCACCCGCCGCCGCGCCTGCTGCTGCCGCGCCCGCCGCTGCCCCTGCTGCCGGTGGCAGCAAGGGCGATGTCGCGATGCCCGCCGCTGCCAAGCTGCTGGCCGACAACAACCTGTCGACCAGCTCGGTGGCCGGCACCGGCAAGGACGGCCGCGTGACCAAGGGCGACGTGCTCGGCGCGATCGCCGCCGGCGCCAAACCCGCCACCGCCGCGGTGGCCGCACCCGTTGCACCGTCGGTCGCCAAGCCGCTGCCGTCGGTGGCCGCGCCGGCCGCGCAGAACCTGGCGTCCCTTGGCGAGCGCCCGGAGCAGCGCGTGCCGATGAGCCGCCTGCGCGCCCGCGTTGCCGAGCGCCTGCTGCAGTCGCAGGCCACCAACGCCATCCTGACCACGTTCAACGAAGTGAACATGGCCCCGGTGATGGAGATGCGCAAGAAGTTCCAGGAGAAGTTCGAGAAGGAGCACGGCGTGAAGCTGGGCTTCATGAGCTTCTTCGTGAAGGCCGCGGTCGCCGCGCTGAAGAAGTACCCGGTGATCAACGCCAGCGTCGACGGCAACGACATCGTCTACCACGGCTACTTCGACATCGGCATCGCGGTCGGATCGCCGCGCGGCCTGGTGGTGCCCATCATCCGCAATGCGGATCAACTGAGCTTTGCCGACATCGAGAAGACCATCGCCGGCTTCGGCCAGAAGGCCAAGGACGGCAAGCTGTCGCTCGACGAGCTGACCGGCGGCACGTTCTCGATCAGCAACGGCGGCACCTTCGGCTCGATGCTGTCGACGCCGATCATCAACCCGCCGCAGTCGGCCATCCTGGGCGTGCACGCCACGAAGGACCGCGCGGTGGTCGAGAACGGCCAGATCGTGATCCGCCCGATCAACTACCTCGCGATGTCGTACGACCACCGCATCATCGACGGCCGCGAAGCCGTGCTGGGCCTGGTCGCGATGAAGGACGCGCTGGAAGATCCGGCCCGCCTGCTGTTCGACATCTAACGGGACACCACGATGAGCAAATCATTTGACGTGGTGGTCATCGGCGGCGGCCCCGGCGGCTACATCGCGGCGATCCGCGCGGCGCAGCTGGGCTTCAACACCGCCTGCATCGACGAGTGGAAGAACGAGAAGGGCGGCCCGGCCCCGGGTGGCACCTGCACCAACGTCGGCTGCATTCCGTCGAAGGCGCTGCTGCAGTCGAGCGAGCACTTCGAGCACGCCGGCCATGCCTTTGCCGACCACGGCATCGGCCTGAAGGATCTCAGCATCGACATCGGCAAGATGCTGGGCCGCAAGAACGCGGTCGTGAAGCAGAACAACGACGGCATCCTGTACCTCTTCAAGAAGAACAAGGTGTCGTTCTTCCACGGCCGCGGCTCGTTCGTGAAGGCCGCCGAGGGCGGCTACGAGATCAAGGTCGCCGGTGCTGCTGAAGAATCGATCATTGCCAAGCACGTGATCGTCGCGACCGGCTCCAACCCGCGCGCGCTGCCGGGTGCACCGTTCGACGAGGACCTCATCCTCAGCAACGACGGCGCGCTGCGCATCCCGGCGGTGCCGAAAAAGCTGGGCCTGATCGGCGCCGGCGTGATCGGCCTGGAGATGGGCTCGGTGTGGCGCCGCCTGGGTGCCGAGGTGGTGGTGCTCGAAGCGCTGCCGACCTTCCTCGGCGCGGTCGACGAGCAGATCGCCAAGGAGGCGCAGAAGGCCTTCAACAAGCAGGGCCTGAAGGTCGAGCTGGGCGTCAAGATCAGCGAAGTCAAGACGGGGAAGAAGGGCGTCACCGTCTCGTATGCCAACGCGAAGGGCGAGGCGCAGACGCTCGAGGTCGAGAAGCTGATCGTCTCGATCGGCCGGGTTGCCAACACCATCGGATTGAACCCCGAGGCGGTCGGTCTGAAGCTCGACGAACGCGGCGCGGTGGTGGTCGACGACGACTGCAAGACCAACCTGCCCAACGTCTGGGCGATCGGCGACGTGGTGCGCGGCCCGATGCTCGCGCACAAGGCCGAGGAAGAGGGCGTTGCGGTGGCCGAGCGCATTGCCGGCCAGCACGGGCACGTCAACTTCAACACGATCCCGTGGGTGATCTACACCTCGCCGGAGATCGCGTGGGTCGGCCAGACCGAGCAGCAGCTGAAGGCCGCGGGCCGGGCCTACAAGGCCGGCACCTTCCCGTTCCTCGCGAACGGTCGGGCGCGTGCGCTGGGTGACACGACCGGCATGGTCAAGTTCCTGGCCGACGCGAAGACCGACGAGATCCTGGGCGTGCACATCGTCGGGCCGATGGCGTCGGAGCTGATCGCCGAAGCGGTGGTCGCGATGGAGTTCAAGGCCTCGGCCGAGGACATCGCGCGCATCTGCCACGCGCACCCGTCGCTGAGCGAAGCCACGAAGGAAGCGGCCCTGGCCGTCGACAAGCGCACCTTGAACTTCTGAACGGAAGCTGCCGCGCTCGATGGTCTCCGTCACAGAGTTGTACCGGCAGACGCTTGCCGAGCGCGGCTACCAGAGCGACCCGGCGCAGATCGCCGCGGTCGCCGCGTTGCAGCGCTGCCAGGACGAGTGGGAGGCCTACAAGGCACGGCGCAGCAACGCGATCACGAAGCTGCTGGTGCGCCCGCCGCTGCCGCGCGGCGTCTACATGCACGGCGGGGTGGGGCGCGGCAAGAGCTTCCTGATGGACTGCTTCTTCAACGCCGTGCCGCTGCAGCGCAAGACGCGGCTGCACTTCCACGAGTTCATGCGCGAGGTGCACCGCGAGCTCGCCGAGCTGAAGGGCATCGTCAACCCGCTCGAGGAGTTGGGCGCGCGCATCTCGCGTCGCCACCGGCTGATCTGCTTCGACGAATTCCACGTCGCCGACGTGACCGACGCGATGATCCTGCACCGGCTGCTCGACAGCCTGTTCTCGCACCGCGTCAGCATCGTCACGACCTCGAATTTCAAGCCCGACGACCTGTACCCGAACGGGCTGCACCGCGACCGCATCCTGCCGGCCATCGAACTGCTGAAGCAGAAGCTCGAGGTCATCAGCGTCGACAACGGCACCGACTACCGGCGCCGCACGCTGGAGCAGGTGACGCTGTACCACACGCCGCTCGGGCCTGAGGCCGATGCCGCGATGGCCGAGGCCTTCACGCGGCTGGCCGAGGCCAAGGACGAGCCGCCGGTGCTGCACATCGAGCACCGCGAGCTGCACGCGCGGCGCAAGGCCGGCGGGGTGGTGTGGTTCGACTTCAAGACGCTGTGCGGCGGGCCGCGCTCGCAGAACGACTACCTCGAGCTGGCGACGCAGTTCCACACCGTACTGCTGTCGGATGTGCCGCAGATGCCGCCTCGGCTGGCCTCGGAGGCGCGGCGCTTCACCTGGCTGGTCGACGTGCTGTACGACCGGCGCGTGAAGCTGATCATGTCGGCCGCGGTGCCGCCGGAGGAGCTGTACAAGGACGGCCCGCTGGCGCACGAGTTCCCGCGGACGGTGTCGCGGCTCAACGAGATGCAGTCGAAGGAATTCCTGTCGCTCGAGCGGCGAGACGTGGATACTCGGTTGACATGAAAAGGCTGCTCGTCTTCGCACTCCTGCTGGTCGCCGCGCTGGCGCAGGCGCAAGCGCCGACCTCCGACAAGCCGTCCAGCCAGGCCGAGCGCGAGCGCATCGCGAAGCAGCGCCAGGTGGCCGAGGCGCAGTACGCCCAGCGCGAGGCCGAGTGCAAGCGGCGCTTCGTCGTGACCTCGTGCATCGACCAGGCGCGTGCCGATCGGCGCCAGTCGCTCGACAACCTGCACCAGCAGGAGATCGCGCTCGACGAGGTGGAGCGCCAGCAGCGCAGTGCCGAGCACCGCCGCCGGCGCGAGGCCAAGGCCTGGGACGAGATCAACAAGCCGGCGCCGGAGCCGCGCGCGCCGCGCGAGCCGAAGGCGCGCGAATCGAAGCCGCTGCTGCCGCCGTCGGCGGCCTCCCGGCCAGCCCAGGTCGACCGCAGTGCCGACGAGCAGCAGGCGCGCGAGCGTTTCGAGGCGCGCCAGCGTGAGGCGCAGGCCCACAAGGCCGAGATCGAGGAGCGCAACCGCAAGAAGGCGGCGGCGCGCAAGCCGGCATTGCCGATGCCTGCGGCATCGTCGCCGTAAAGGGCGTCAACCCAGCGCGTCGATCCGGACCAACGCCAGCGACAGGTTGTCGCCCGTCCCGCGCGCCCGCTGGCGAGCCTTCGTCACCAGCATCTCGCTCGCTTCGCGCGGCGGCAGCGTGTGCACGATCGCGCCGAGTTCCTTCGGGCTGAAGTAGTGCCACAGCCCGTCGCTGCAGGACAGCACCGAATCGCCGACCTGCAACTGGTCGATGTGGTGCAGCGTCAGCGGCGGGTCCTGGTAGGTGCCGAGGCAGCCGGTCAGCAGGTTCGACTGCGGATGGGTGTTGGCCTCGTCCTCGCTGATCTGGCCTTCGTCGACCAGGCGCTGCACGAACGAATGGTCGATGGTGCGGCGGACCATGTCCGGCCCGCGGAAGTGGTAGCAGCGCGAATCGCCGGCGTGGATCATGTCGCACTCGCGCGACGGGCTGATCAGGTAGGCCACCGCGGTGCTGTGGGGCTCTTCCTCGGCGGTGATCGCCGTCAGCTTGATCATCAGGTGGGCTTCGAGCACCAGCTGCTTCAGCAGCTCGGACGGATCGTCCTGGTTGGGGCTGTAGCGCTCGAACAGCTGGCGTGCGGTGAGCACCACCTGGTCGGCGGCCTTGCGCCCGCCGCTCTTGCCGCCCATGCCGTCGGCGAGCACCGCCATGGCGCACCCGGGAACCCGGTGATGCGGCAGGATCTCGACCTGGTCCTGCTGGTAGGCGCGGTCGCCGCGGTGCATGCCGGTGGCGGCATTCAGCCGATATCCTGGGGGTGTGCTCATGGGCGAAAACTATAATCGCTTTGCTCTCACACCCACCTGCAATACTCCGCGACGTTCTCCTCGATGGACGACAACCTGCACTCGCCGCAGCGCCGCCTCATCGAGCTTCGGATGGAACACGCCGACCTCGACAGCCTGATCGACCTGGCCAGCGAGGACGCCCCGCCTGATGAACTCGTCATGCGCCGCCTGAAGAAGCGGCGCCTCGCCCTGCGCGATCAGATCGCCCGCCTGGAAGCCCAGCTTGACCCTCCCGAACCTGCCTGACCTGTCCCCGCTCGAAGAGGCCGTGGCCGAAGCCTTCGCCCAGGGCGGCGCGCTGTCGCAGGCCGACGAGCGCTACGTCGAGCGCGAGGTGCAGCAGCGCATGGCGCAGCACGTGGCCCAGGCGATCGACGGGCGGCATGCGCTGGTCGCCGAGGCGGGTACCGGTGTCGGCAAGACCTTCGCGTACCTGGTGCCGACGCTGCTGTCGGGCGCCCGCGCGCTGGTGAGCACCGCGACCAAGAGCCTGCAGGACCAGCTCTTCCTGCGCGACCTGCCGAGGCTGCGCGATGCGCTCGGCCTGCCGCTGACGATCGCGCTGCTGAAGGGCCGTGCCAGCTACCTGTGCACGCACCGCATGAACCAGGCGCGCCAGTCGGCCCAGCTGCCCGACCGCTGGGCGGTGCGCACGCTGGCCAAGATCGAGACCTGGTCGCGTGCCACCACCAGCGGCGACCTGGCCGAGCTCGACGGGCTGGACGAGCGCTCCAGCGTGATCCCGCTCGTCACCTCCACGCGCGACAACTGCCTCGGCAGCGAGTGCCCCGACTACCGCCAGTGCCATGTGATGAAGGCCCGGCGCGACGCGATGGCCGCCGACCTGGTGGTCGTCAACCACCACTTGTTCTTCGCCGACATGGCGCTGCGCGATTCCGGCGTGGCCGAGCTGCTGCCGAGCGTCGAGGTGGCGGTGTTCGACGAAGCACACCAGCTCGCCGAGGCCGGGGTCGCGTTCCTCGGCACGACGCTCGGCACCGGGCAGGTGATCGATTTCGCGCGCGACATGCTCGGCGCCGGCCTGCAGTTGGCCCGCGGCCTCGCGCCGTGGCAGGACCTGGCAGCCGCCTGCGACAAGGCCGCGCGCGAGCTGCGCATGGCCGCGGCCGGGCCGATGCGCGAGGTGCGCGGCAGCTTGAAGCTGCGCTGGGACGAACGCGCCGAGCGCGCCGATTTCAGCACCGCGCTGCAGGGCGTGGCGCAGGCCTGCGAGGCGGCGCAGGTGGGACTGGACACCGTCAGCGAGATCGCCCCCGATTTCTCGAAGCTGATGGAGCGGGCACAGAACTTCCGCCGCATGGCGGCCCTGTTCGAGCAGCCGGCGACGCCGGGACGGGTGCGCTGGATCGACCTGTCGCCGCACCAGGCGCGGCTGGTCGAATCGCCGCTCGACATCCGCGACGCGCTGCGCGAGCAGATGGAGGCGGCGCCGCGCGCCTGGATCTTCACGTCGGCCACGCTCGGCGACGACGAGCGGTTGTCGTGGTTCACCGAATCGGCCGGGCTCGACGACGCGCTGACGCTGCGCGTCGGCAGCCCGTTCGACTACGAGGCGCACGCGCGGCTGTACATCCCGGCCGCGTTCCCGAAGCCGAACGAGCCCGGGCATCCGCCGGCGGTGGCCGCGTTGGCGGCGCGCTGCGCACGTGCGCTCGGCGGGCGCACCTTCGTGCTGACCACCACGCTGCGGGCATTGCAGACGGTGGGCGACCGCCTGCGCGACACCTTCGAGACCGAGGGCGACAACATCCAGGTGCTGATGCAGGGCTCGATGCCGAAGCGGCAGCTGCTGCAGCAATTCCTCGCGCAGCCGCGCTCGGTGCTGGTCGGCTCGCAGAGCTTCTGGGAGGGCATCGACGTCCCCGGCGATGCGCTGCAGTGCGTGATGATCGACAAGCTGCCGTTCCCGCCGCCCAACGATCCGCTGGTGGAGGCGCGCGTCAAGCGGCTGGAGAGCGAGGGCCGCAACCCGTTCTCCGAGTACTTCATCGCCGAGGCGGCGGTGTCGTTGAAGCAGGGCGCGGGGCGGCTGATCCGCAGCGAGACCGACCGCGGGCTGCTGGTGATCTGCGATCCGCGCATGGCGGGCATGAACTACGGCAAGCGGCTGCGCGATGCGTTGCCGCCGATGACGCGGGTGATGAGCGAGGGCGAGGCCTTGGAATGGCTGGAAAGCCTGCAGGCGCAGGCCTTGCCGTTCTGATCAGGGCGTGGTGGCGGGGATCGGTTCCGACGCGATGAACTCGCTGTTCGGGTAGTTCTGGCGCAGCACCCGGCCCGCGTCGTCGCGCAACTGGACCAGGCCGAGCTTGTCGTAGCTCATCACCATCAGGTGCAGCGCCTCTTCGGTCGCCGGGCTCTGCTGGAACTCCTGCACCGTCTGCTGCGCCCGGTTGGCGGCTGCCACGTAGGCGCCACGGCGGTAGTAGTAGCGGGCCACGTGCACCTCGTACGCGGCCAGCGAGTTGACGATGTAGCGCATGCGCGCCTGCGCGTCGGGCGTGTACTTCGATTGCGGGAACTGGTCGACCAGCTGCTTGAACGACTGGAACGAGTCCTTCGAGGCCTGTTGGTCGCGCTCGGACAGGTCTTGCCGCGCGATGCTGCTGAACAGGCCGAGGTTGTCGTTGAAGTTGACGACGCCTTGCAGGTACAGCGCGTAGTCGAAGGCCGGGCTGGTCGGGTGCAGCTTCAGGAAGCGCTCGAGGATCGACAGCGCGGTCGCCTTCTCGCCGGTCTTGTAATTCAGGTAGGCTCGCTCCAGCGTGGCCTGCTGCCCGAGCGGCGTGCCGGCCGCACGGCCTTCGAGGCGCTCGTAGAGCTTCAGCGCGCGCTCGTAACTGCCGGCATCGGCTTCGGACTTCGCCTCTGCATACAATTTCTCGACGGTCATCCCGGCCGTTTCGTCTTTCGGGGTCGAGCCACAGGCTGCGAGCAGGGCGGCCAGAACGGCCACCGATGCCAGGCCCGACCACCGGCCAACCAAGCGAATCACATTCATGAGCCTCGTGGCGCCACTGCCGCGGCGCTTCCTGTCGAAAGAAGAGCGGCGATTATATGGTTCACCCCCCCAGCGACCTGTCGCTCCCCCCTGAGTCCGTGCAGGGCATCGATCCCGGCGAGCCCGGCGACGAGGCGCTCGAGGCCGGCGTTGCCGACGCGCCCGAGCGCCGCGTCGCGCTGATCGACCGCAGCCTGCACGGCGTGCGGCTCGACAAGGCGCTGGTCGCGATGGCCGGCGAGTTCTCGCGCAACCACCTGCAGACGCTGATCGAAGGCGGCCATGTGTGGGTCGACGATCGCCCGATGACGCAGGCCTCGCGCAAGGTGTCGGCCGGCCAGCAACTGGTGGTCGAGCTGGTGCCGACGCCCGAGAGCCGCGCGTTCCGCCCGGAGGCGATGGTGCTGCCGATCATGTTCGAGGACGAGTCGCTGATCATTGTCGACAAGCCGGCCGGCATGGTGGTGCACCCCGCGGCCGGCAACTGGTCGGGCACGCTGCTCAACGGGCTGCTGGCGCACCACCCGGCCTCGGCGACGCTGCCGCGCGCCGGCATCGTGCACCGGCTCGACAAGGACACCTCGGGGCTGCTGGTGGTCGGCAAGACGCTGCAGTCGGTGACGGCGCTGGTGCGCGCCATCGCCGCCCGCGAGGTGCAGCGCGAGTACCAGGCGCTGGTGCACGGGCGGGTGCCGTCGCAACCGTTCCGCATCGATGCACCGCTCGCGCGCGACCCGCAATCGCGCGTCAAGATGGCGGTGGTGGGCAGCGGCAAGCCGGCGCAGACCGACGTGAGCCGGGTCGCGCTCGCGGAGTTCGACGAGGGCGCCGTGAGCGCGGTGCGCTGCAAGCTGCACACCGGGCGCACCCACCAGATCCGCGTGCACATGGCCACGCGCGGCCATGCGCTGCTGTCGGACGCGCTGTACGGCGGGCGCCCGGGCCTCGGCCTGACGCGGCAGGCGCTGCATGCCGCGCGGCTCGGTTTCGCGCACCCGGCGGGCGGCCAGCCGATGCTGTTCGAGGCCGCGCCGCCGGCTGACTTGGCGCGCGCCTGGCAGCAGGTGATCGAGGTCTCGGCGAAAACGCCATAGAAAGCCCCGTGACACGCTGGCCCGAGGGCCTATACAATGGCGCACAATCGCTCCCACCCCAGGAAGCGATCGTGCCCGATGCGCCAACACGAGTGGCGCGCAGCACGGTTCCCAGCGTCATGCCGTCAAAAGACGCTCCGAGCCAGACGCTCCAGCACTCGACAGCCTTCGTCAACGACATATCGGTGCGTTCACCGATTCGCCCGAAGGCTGATGCGAACGGAGCCAGCCCCCTGAATGCCTGCCGGCAGAGCCGGCCTAGGATGTGAACGAACGTCAATGAACACACAGGATGCAAAGCGCGTCCTTGAGACCGCGCTCATCTGCGCCCAGCAGCCGATGCCCTTGCGGGACATGCGTGCGCTGTTTGCCGACGAACTCGGCCCCGACACCCTGCGTGCGCTGCTCGACGAGCTGATGCGCGACTGGGACGAGCGCGGGGTCGAGCTGGTGGCGCTGGCACACGGCTGGCGCTTCCAGAGCCGGCCCGAGATGCGCGAGTACCTCGACCGCCTGAACCCCGAGAAGCCGCCGAAGTATTCGCGCGCCGTGATGGAGACGCTCGCGATCATCGCGTACCGCCAGCCGGTCACGCGCGGCGACATCGAGGACATCCGCGGCGTCACCGTCAGCAGCCAGATCGTCAAGCAGCTCGAGGACCGCGGCTGGATCGACGCGATCGGCTACCGCGAAGCGCCCGGCCGACCGGCGCTGTACGCGACGACCCGGCAGTTCCTCGACGACCTCGGGCTCGCCAGCCTGGAGCAGCTGCCGATGCTGGAAAGCTCGGCGCTGAACCCCGGCGCGATGGCCGAGGCCCTGGCCGGCCAGCCGTCGCTGCTGGAGCCGGAGCAGGGCGCGCTGGCGCTCGACGGCGAGCTGGAGATCGAGGTGTCGTTGCCGGCCGAAGCGGTCGTTGAAACGGTCGCCGAAGTGCCTGCCGAACCTGTCGCCGAAACCGCGACCGAACCCTTTGCCGAACCCGCGGCTGCCCCCCCAGCCGAACCCGTCGCCGACACCGTCGCCGATTCCCCCACCCCATCGCTTTCCCATTCCGAGCCAGCGGCCGATGCCGCCTCCGAGGACACACCGCATGAACCAAGCTGACGACTCTTCGACGACCCTGCCTGCCGACGCCCCGGGCGACGAGGCTTCGGCCGCGAAGCCCAAGCGTCGACGCGCCCCCAAGGCCACGGCCGCCGACGCCCCCGAGGCAGCGGTCGAAGCGGGACCGGCTGACGTTCCCGCGGAGGACGCGGCCGAGCCGGCGGCCAAGCCGGCGCGCAAGCGCAAGCCGGCGGTGAAGGCCGAGGCTGAAGCGGATGCCGGCGAGGGCTCTGCCGTTGCTGCTGCAGCCCCGCCGGTCGAGCAGATGATCCAGGTCGAGACGAAGCGGCCGCGCAAGCCCGTCGAGGCGGCTGCTGCCGTCTCCGAGGCGGCACCGGCCGCCGCGACGGCGTCCGCGGAGTCGTCCCCGGCTGCGGCCGCCGCCGACGCGCCGGTCTTCACGGTGGTCAAGGAGCCTGGTGCCGAACTGCCGCCGGATTGGGATCCGCCCGGCCTGGAACGCGAGGTCGACGAGAACGGCCAGCCGACCCGTGCATCGCGCAACCGCCGCCGCGGCGGGCGCAAGGATCGCCGCCGTGAGGATGCCGTGCTCGGCGTTGCCGACGCGCACCTGTCCGCACCGGCGATGCCCGACGCGGGCGACCTGTTCGCGATCGTGGTGTCGGGCGATTTCGATGCCGAGGTGCCCGAGCCCGAAGGCCTGCCGTCCGGCGAGCCGGTCGCGCAATCGGCTTCCGACGACGCTGGCGACGGCGATGGCGACGATGCCGCCGGCGAGGATGCCGAAGGCGATGACGCCGATGAGTCCGACGAGGCCGGCGAACAGGCCACCGAGTTCACCCCCGAAGAAGTCGCCGAGCGCAAGCGCGTGCTGCAGGCCGATCCGGATGCGCCGAAGCTGCACAAGGTGCTGGCCCAGGCCGGCGTCGGCTCGCGCCGCGACATGGAAGACATGATCGCCGACGGCCGCGTCACCGTGAACGACCAGCCGGCCCACACCGGCCAGCGCATCTCGTTCGGCGACCGCATCAAGGTCGACGGCAAGCCGGTGCGCGTGCGCATCGTGCCGCCGGCGCCGCGCATCATCGCGTACCACAAGCCGGTCGGCGAGGTCGTCACGCACGACGATCCGCAGCACCGTCCGACCGTGTTCCGCCGCCTGCCGCGCCTGCAGCAGGGCAAGTGGCAATCGGTCGGCCGCCTCGACCTGAACACCGAAGGCCTGCTGCTGTTCACCAACTCCGGCGAACTGGCCAACCAGCTGATGCACCCGCGCTTCGGCGTCGAGCGCGAGTACGCGGTGCGCGTGCTCGGCACGCTGGAAGAGGGCGACAAGGCCAAGCTGCTGGCCGGCGTGATGGTCGAGGGCCAGATCGCGGGCTTCAAGTCGATCGTCGACGGCGGCGGCGAGGGTGCGAACCATTGGTACCGCGTCGTCATCACCGAAGGCCGCAACCGCGAGGTGCGCAAGCTGTTCGACACGGTCGGTCTCACCGTCAGCCGCCTGATCCGCATCCGCTACGGCACCGTGGTGCTGCCGCGCGGGCTCAAGCGCGGCGTCTGGGTCGACCTCGATGAAGGTGACGTGCGCACGATCCGGCGCCTTGCCGGCGGCGGCGAAGGCCAGCGGCGCGAGGGCAACCAGCAGCCGCAGCCGCGCCAGGAAGGCCGTGGCGAGAACCGTGGCGAAAACCGCGGGGACGCCAACCGCGGCAATGAAGGCCGTGGCGGCGACAACCGCGGCAACGACCGCGGCCGTGGCAACAGCAACAACGCCGGCGGCCAGAACAGGCCGCGCAACGACCGCGACGCGCAGCAGCGTCCGAACGATCGCCAGGACCGGGGGCCGCGCGGCAACAACCGCAACGCCCCGGGCCAGAACCCGCCGCAGCAGGTGCCGGCACAGGCGCAGCAGGCGCGCGAGCGCCAGCCCGATGACTTCGACCGCGACGACGAAGGACTGGATTTCGACCCGTCCAAGATCCCGAATCCGCTGGAGCAGACCTTCGACAAGCGCTTCGTGCAGAAGCCGCGCACGCCCGCAGGCGGTGCCGGTTTCGGCCGCGGCGGTGGCGGCTTCGGCCCGGGCGGCAGTGCGCCGCCGCGGCCGGCTGCGCCGAAGAAGGGTGGCGGCCCGCGTGAGCCGGATCCGCTGCAGACCTCGATGGGCTACCTCGGCGCCGATGCCTTCCACCGCCGTGGCGGCAAGGGTGGTGGTGGCGGTGGCGGCCGCGGCGGCAGCAACCGGGGCGGTGGTGGCGGAGGCGGCGGATTCGGCGGCGGTGGTGGTGGCGGTGGGGGTTATGGCGGCGGCGGTGGCGGTGGTGGCCGCCGCGGCGGACGCTGAGTCCACGGCGCGACAAGACCGCTTCACGCACTCGGCGGCAGGCGCCGCCGGTGCTTCAAGCGATACAATCCGAAGCTTTGCCAAGTGCTTGATTCAGGAGAAAAATCATGGCGATCGAACGTACTCTTTCCATCATCAAACCCGACGCCGTCGCGAAGAATGTGATTGGCCAGATCTATGCCCGCTTCGAAGGCGCAGGCCTGAAGGTCGTGGCTGCACGCATGGCCCACCTGTCGCGCGGCGAAGCCGAAGCGTTCTACGCGGTGCACAAGGCCCGTCCGTTCTTCAAGGACCTGGTCGACTTCATGATCTCCGGCCCGGTGATGATCCAGGCGCTGGAAGGCGAAGGCGCCATCGGCAAGAACCGCGACCTGATGGGCGCCACCGATCCGAAGAAGGCCGAGAAGGGCACGATCCGCGCCGACTTCGCCGACAGCATCGACGCCAACGCCGTGCACGGCTCGGACGCCCCGGAAACGGCCGCTGTCGAGATCGCGTTCTTCTTCCCCGGCATGAACGTCTACTCGCGCTGAGCGAGAAGCCGAGCGAGCGACGTCCGTGGCGATGGAGGCTGGCATGAGTCTCACCAACCTCCTCGAATTCGACCTCGACGGGCTCGCTGCCTACTGCGAGCGGCTCGGCGAGAAGCGCTTTCGTGCGACCCAGCTGTACCGCTGGATCCATCAGAAAGGCGCGTCGGACTTCAACGCGATGTCCGACCTCGCCAAGTCGCTGCGCGACAAGCTGGCGGGTGTCGCGTGCGTGACGCCGCTGGCGGTCGTCAGCGAGCAGGCCTCGACCGACGGCACCATCAAGTGGCTGTTCGACGTCGGCGGCGGCAATGCCGTCGAGACGGTGTTCATCCCCGAAGACGATCGCGGCACGCTGTGCATCTCGTCGCAGGCGGGCTGCGCGGTCGGATGCCGCTTCTGCTCCACCGGCCACCAGGGCTTCAGCCGCAACCTCACCACCGGCGAGATCGTCGCCCAGTTGTGGTTCGCCGAACACCACCTGCGCCGCCGCCTGAACCTGGCCGCCGGCGACCGCGCCATCACCAACGTCGTGATGATGGGCATGGGCGAGCCGCTGCAGAACTATTCGGCGCTGGTGCCCGCGCTGCGCGTGATGCTCGACGACCACGGCTACGGCCTGTCGCGCCGCCGCGTCACGGTGTCGACCTCGGGCGTCGTGCCGATGATCGACCGCCTGCGCGACGATTGCCCGGTGGCGCTGGCGGTGTCGCTGCATGCGCCCGACGACGCGCTGCGCGACGACCTGGTGCCGCTGAACCGCAAATACCCGATTTCCGAGCTGCTCGAGGCCTGCAACCGCTACCTCGACAAGGCGCCGCGCGACTTCATCACCTTCGAGTACTGCATGCTCGACGGGGTCAACGACACGCCGGAGCACGCGCATGCACTGGTGCGCATCAGCCAGGCGGTGTCGTGCAAGTTCAACCTGATTCCGTTCAATCCGTTCCCGCAATCCGGCCTGAAGCGTTCGCCGCGCGAGCGCGTGACCGCCTTCGCGCACGTGCTGCAAGAGGCTGGTGTCGTGACGACGGTGCGCAAGACGCGCGGCGACGACATCGACGCCGCCTGCGGCCAGCTCGCCGGCGAGGTGCAGGACCGCACCCAGGCCCACAAGCGCATGACCCGTGCACCGATCCGCGTGCACCGGCCTGCCTCCGAATCTGCAGACATCACATCACGCTCGAAGGAGGGCCGTTCATGACCTGGGGACGTCGTTGCTTGTCGACCACGCTGGCCGTTGCGGCCCTTTCCGCGTTGATCGGAGGCTGTACCACCACCACCACCGTGAACGGTGTCGAGCAGGCGCCGACCCGAGACCGGGTGACGTCGTCCGATGAGACCGAGGCCGGCAAGCGCGCCCGTGTGCGCATGGAGCTCGCGAGTGCGTATTTCGCGCGCGGCCAGCTGACCACGGCGCTCGACGAAGTGAAGATGGCGCTGCAGGCGCAGCCCGACCTGGTCGAGGGTTACAACCTGCGCGGCCTGATCTATGCCGGGCTGAACGACGACGTGCTGGCGCAGGAGAGCTTTCGCCGCGCGCTGCAACTGAGCCCGCGCGACGGCGACACGCTGCACAACTACGGCTGGTACCTGTGCCAGCAGAAGCGCTTCGACGAGGCCTTCCCGCTGTTCGAACAGGCGATGACGGCACCGCAGTACACCGGCAACACCCGTTCGATGCTGGCCAAGGGCGTGTGCCAGGCGCGCGCCGGCCAGTGGCCCGAGGCCGAGGCGACGCTGCTGCGCGCCTACGAGCTCGATCCGGCCAACGCCGCGACCGGCGTCAACCTGGCCGAGGTGCTGCTGCGCCGCGGCGACTTCGAGCGCGCACGTTTCTACATCCGCCGCGTCAACGCGGTGGCCGATCAATCGAGCGCGCAGACGCTGTGGCTGGCCGCGCGCGTCGAGAACAAGCTCGGCAACCGGCAAGGCGTGGTCGACCTGGGGCGCCAGTTGCGCGACCGCTATCCGCAATCGCGCGAATCGTCGGCGTTCGAACGGGGGCAGTTCGATGAGTGATCCGGTGCCGGTTGAACCCGACTCCGAAGGCGCCGCGTCCGCTGACGCCGCGCCGGCGGCGGAACCCGCATCGGCGCCGGCCCCGGTCGCCGAAACGGTGACCGCCGGCATGCTGCTGCGCCAGGCCCGCCAGGCGCGCGGCCTGCACATCGCCGCGCTGGCCACCTCGATCAAGGTCGCGCCGCGCAAGCTCGAGATGCTCGAGGCCGACCGCTTCGACGAACTGCCCGATGCCACGTTCACGCGCGCGCTGGCGCAGACCGTCTGCCGCACGCTGAAGATCGATGCGGCGCCGGTGCTCGCGCTGCTGCCGCAGCCGCAGGCGCACCGGCTGGACCACCTGAGCCAGGGCCTGAACGCGCCGTTCCGCGACAAGCCGCTGGGCGGCGTGCCGACCGACCTGAGCTTCCTGAGGAACCCGGGCGTCATCGGCGCGGTGCTGCTGGCGTTGGCGGCCGCGGCGGTCTACCTGCTGCCCAGCGGCTGGATCGCGTCCAACCTGCCGCGCGTCGCCGAGGCGGTGTCTGCACCGGCGCCCGGCCCAGCCGATCCCGCTGCGTCGGACCCGCTGATGCCGCCCGTGCTGCCGCCCAACACGGTGGTCGAGACCGTCACGCTGCCGGCCGCTTCGGCGCCTGCTGCAGCGCCCTCGGTGCCGACGAGCTCGGCGACGACGGCCCCGACTTCCGCCCTGACCTCATCCACCGCGCCGGTGGCCCCGGCGCCGGCGCTGCCTGCCGCCGGCATCGCGAGCGCCGCCGCGCCACGGGGTACGTCCGGTGCGCTGCTGCTGAAGGCCAGCGCCGAATCGTGGATCGAGGTGATCGACGGCCGCGGCACCGTGCTGGTGTCGCGCTCGCTGCAGCCCGGGGAATCCTTGGGGCTGGACGGGGCTTCTCCGCTTCACGTCAGAATCGGGAACGTCTCGGCCACCACCGTCACTTACCGGGGCCGCGCCGTTTCCATGACGCCCACGCGTGACAACATCGCCAAGTTCGATCTCGAGTAAGCCATGACCGCCATCCCCTCACCGTCGGCCTCCCTGCTGGACGACGAGTTCATCGAACCGGCCCGCCCGCTGCAGCGCTCGACCGTCCAGGCGAAGGTGCGCTGGGGCGACCGCATCGTGACGATCGGTGGCGGCGCACCGGTGCGCGTGCAGTCGATGACCAACACCGACACGGTGCAGGTGATCGAGACCGCGATCCAGGTGAAGGAGCTGGCGGTGGCCGGCTCCGAGATGGTCCGCATCACCGTCAACACGCCCGAGGCAGCGGCGGCCGTGCCGCACATCCGCGACCAGCTCGACCGCATGGGCATCGACGTGCCGCTGATCGGCGACTTCCACTACAACGGCCACAAGCTGCTCACCGAGCACCCGGCCTGCGCCGAGGCGCTGTCGAAGTACCGCATCAACCCCGGCAACGTCGGCAAGGGCGACAAGCGCGACAAGCAGTTCGCCCAGATGATCGAAGCCGCCGCACGCTACGACAAGGTGGTGCGCATCGGCGTCAACTGGGGCAGCCTCGACCAGGAACTGCTCGCGCAGATGATGGACGAGAACGGCCGCCGCGCCGAGCCGTTCGAGCCGCAGCAGATCATGTACCGCGCGATCATCACGTCGGCCATCGAGTCCGCGAAGCGCGCCGAAGAGATCGGCCTGCGGCGCGAGCAGATCGTGCTGTCGTGCAAGATGTCCGGCGTGCAAGACCTGGTCAGCGTCTACCAGGCGCTCGCGAAGCGCTGCGACTACCCGCTGCACCTCGGGCTCACCGAGGCCGGCATGAGCACCAAGGGCACGGTCGCCTCCACCGCGGCACTCTCGCTGCTGCTGCAGCAGGGCATCGGCGACACGATCCGCGTCTCGCTGACGCCGCAGCCCGGCGAGGCCCGCACGCAAGAAGTCGTGATCGCGCTCGAGATCCTGCAGTCGCTCGGCCTGCGGGCGTTCAACCCGAGCGTCACCGCCTGCCCCGGCTGCGGCCGCACGACCAGCACCACCTTCCAGGAGCTGGCCAAGCAGATCGACGACTACCTGCGCGAGCAGATGCCGGTGTGGCGCGCCCGCTACCCGGGCGTCGAGAAGATGAAGGTCGCGGTGATGGGCTGCATCGTCAACGGCCCGGGCGAGAGCAAGCATGCCGACATCGGCATCAGCCTGCCGGGCAACGGCGAAGCGCCGGCCGCGCCGGTCTTCATCGACGGCGAGAAGGCGCTGACGCTGCGCGGCGAGCGCATCGCGCAGGAGTTCCAGACGCTGGTCGAGGACTACATCGAGAAGCGCTTCGGCTCGGCCACCGCCCAGCATTCGACCGCGACGGCCTGACGCGCGCGCCCCGCCGCGTTCTCGCCGCCGCACCCGCGTTGCCGCGGCCGCCTCCGGGCGGCTCCATCGTCCATTGATCCACGTTGATCCAAGGTCTCCATGGCTGACACCAAGCAAGCCGCCCTCCAGGCCGTGAAGGGCATGAACGACATCCTGCCGGCCAGCGTGCCGCGCACCGAGAAACTGCCCGACGCCGGGCTGTGGCTGTGGTTCGAGACCACGGTGCGCTCGGTGCTCGCGCGCCACGGCTACCAGTACCTGCTGACGCCGATCGTCGAGCCGACCGCGCTGTTCGTGCGCGGCCTCGGCGAGGTGACCGACATCGTCGAGAAGGAGATGTACTCGTTCACCGATGCGATGAACGGCGACCGCCTGACGCTGCGCCCGGAAGCCACCGCCGGCATCGTGCGCGCGATGGTCGAGCACAACGCGCTGTACAACGGCCCGCTGCGCATCTGGACGCTCGGCCCGATGTTCCGCCACGAGAAGCCGCAGAAGGGCCGCTATCGCCAGTTTTATCAGCTGGACGTCGAGGCGCTCGGTTTCGCAGGCCCCGATGTCGATGCAGAGCTGATCCTGATGACGCGCCTGCTGTGGCGCGAACTCGGCCTGGTCGAGGGCTCGCACGTGCGGCTCGAGCTGAACAGCCTCGGCCAGCCCGACGAGCGGCGCGCGCACCGCGAGGCGCTGGTCGCGTATTTCGAGCAGCATGCCGCGTCGCTCGACGAGGATTCGAAGCGCCGCCTGCACAGCAACCCGCTGCGCATCCTCGACAGCAAGAACCCGGCGCTGCAGGCGCTGATCGAGGCGGCTCCGAAGCTGATGGATTTCCTCGGCGAGGCCTCGCTCGCGCATTTCAATGCGGTGCGCGCGATCCTCGACGCGGCCGGGCTGCCGTACCGCGTCAACCCGCGCCTGGTGCGCGGCATGGATTACTACAACCTCACGGTCTTCGAGTGGGTCACCGACCACCTCGGTTCGCAGGGCACGGTGTGCGGCGGCGGCCGCTACGACGGGCTGATCGAGCAGCTCGGCGGCAAGCCGGCACCGGCGGTGGGCCTCGGCCTGGGCATCGAGCGGCTGCTGCTGCTGATCCAGGAGCTGAAGCTGCCGGTGCCGTCGGCGGCGCCGCGCGCCTATGCGGTGCTGATGTCGCCCGCGGTGCTGCCGCAGGCCATGAGCACGTTGCACGCCCTGCGCGCGGCCGGCGTCTCGGTGCAGATGCATGCCGGCGGCGGCGGCATGAAGGCGCAGTTCAAGAAGGCCGACCAGAGCGGTGCCGCCTGGGCGCTGATCTTCGGCGAATCGGAGCTGGCGGCCGGCGAGGTGGCGTTGAAATCATTGCGTGACCCGGCTGTCACACAACGCAACTTGCCGCTCTCCGGCGTGTCCGATTGGGCAGCTGAACTGCTCAACGCATAATCCCGGCTTCGTCCGAAATTTCCAACGATCCCCATGGCCACCCACCTCGACCTCGAAGAACAAGAACAGATCGACCAGCTGAAGGCGTTCTGGAGCCAGTACGGCAACCTGATCACCTGGGTGCTGATCCTGGCGCTGGGCGGCTTCGCTGCCTGGAACGGCTGGACTTACTGGCAGCGCGAGCAGTCGGCCAAGGCCGGCATGCTGTTCGACGAGCTCGACAAGGCGGTGACCGCCGGCAACACCGACCAGGCCGGCCGCGTCTTCGGCGAGATGAAGGAGCGCTTCCCGCGCACCGCCTTCGCGCAGCAGGCCGCGCTGCTCACTGCCAAGCTGCAGTTCGACAAGGGCCAGGCCGACGCCGCCCGCGCCAGCCTGACCTGGGCCAGCGAGAACGCGAGCGAAGCCGAGTACCAGACCATCGCCCGCCTGCGCCTGGCCGGCCTGCTGCTCGACCAGAAGAAGTACGACGAAGCGCTGAAGGCGCTGGATGCCGCCACCACGCCCGGCTTCGAGGGCCTGGTGGCCGACCGCCGCGGCGACGTGCTGCTGGCGCAGGGCAAGGCCGAAGAAGCCAAGGCCGCCTACAACCAGGCCTGGAAGGCCTTCGACAGCACGATCGACTACCGCCAGCTGGTCGAGGCCAAGCTGACGGCGCTGGGCGCCGCGCCGGCGGCCAGCGCCGCCGCGGGTGCTGTTGTCGTCAAGAAGGCCGGCCAATGAGGGGACTGACCCGTCTCGCGCTCGGCATGGCGGTCGCGGTGCTGGCCGCGTGCGCGAGCAAGTCGACCCGTCCCGACCCGACGGTGCTCGAGGAGCTGACGCCGTCGATCGCCGGTCGTCAGGTCTGGACCCAATCGATCGGCACGCTGAAGTTCCCGATGGCGGTCGTCGCGGCCGGCGGCAATTTCATCGCGGCCAGCGATGACGGCAGCGTCTTCGCCTACCGGGCCGACAATGGCCAGGAAGTCTGGCGCGGCACGGCCGACGGCCGACTCAGCGCCGGCGTCGGCAGCGACGGCCGGTTCGCGAGCGTCGTCACCCGCGACAACCAGCTGGTCACGCTGGATGCCGGCAAGGAAATCTGGCGCAAGCAACTGCCGGCACGCGTCAGCAGCGCGCCGCTGGTGGCCGGCGAGCGGGTCTTCGTGATGAGCGTCGACCGCGTCGTGCAGGCCTTCGACGTGCTCGACGGCCGCAAGCTCTGGACCTTCCAGCGCCCGGGCGATGCGCTGACGCTGTCGCAGCCGGGCGTCGTGATGGCGTTCAAGGACACGCTGCTGGTCGGGCAGGGCGCCAAGCTCGCCGGGCTCGACCCGCTGCGCGGCACCGTGCGCTGGGAGGTGTCGCTCGCCTCGCCGCGCGGCACCAACGAGATCGAGCGGCTGGCCGACCTGGTCGCCCCGGCCGCACGCATCGGCGACAACGTCTGCGCGCGGGCCTTCCAGGCCGCGGTGGCCTGCGTCAACGCCGACCGCGGCAGCCTCGCCTGGACGCGCAACATCGGCGGCCTGCAAGGGGTTGCGGCCGATGACGACGTGACCGTCGCCGCCGATGCCAGCGACCGCGTCACCGCTTGGCGCACCGCCAGCGGCGAGGTGGCGTGGAGCGTCGAGAAGCTGCTGTACCGCGGCCTCTCGTCGCCGATCGTCGTCAACAAGATGGCCGTGTTCGGCGATGTCGAAGGCTATGTGCACTGGCTCTCGACCGCCGACGGCACGTTCAAGCTGCGCCTGCCGACCGATGGCAGCCCGGTGATCGGCAAGCCGGTGCTGAACGGCACCACGCTGCTGGTGACCACGCGCAACGGCGGGCTCTACGCCTTCCGCCCCGAGTGAGACTGAGAGCCTTCCCATGAAACCTGTGATCGCGGTTGTCGGCCGCCCCAACGTGGGGAAGTCGACCCTGTTCAACAGGATGACCAAGAGCCGCGACGCCATCGTCGCGGACTTCGCCGGCCTCACGCGCGACCGCCACTACGGCGACGGCCGCCTGGGCGACCGCGAGTTCATCGTCGTCGACACCGGCGGCTTCGAACCCGACAGCACCACCGGCATCGTCAAGGAGATGGCCAAGCAGACGCGCCAGGCCGTTGCCGAGGCCGATGCGGTGATCTTCGTCGTCGACGTGCGCGCCGGCGTGTCGGCGCACGACCACGACATCGCCCGCTACCTGCGCTCGGTGGGCAAGAAGGTGCTGCTGGCCGTCAACAAGGCCGAGGGCATGGTCGACTCGCCGCTGCTGGGCGAGTTCTACGAGCTCGGCATGGGCGAGCCGCACCCGATCTCGTCGGCGCACGGCCAGGGCATCCGCAGCCTGACCGAGGCCGCGCTCGAGGACTTCGTGTTCGACGAGGAGCCCGAGGAGCCGGAAGAGGGCGCCCCGATCCGCCTGGCCGTCGCCGGCCGGCCGAATGTCGGCAAGTCGACGCTGATCAACACCTGGCTCGGCGAAGAGCGCCTGGTGGCCTTCGACCAGCCGGGCACCACGCGCGATGCGATCACCGTGCCGTTCGAGCGCCATGGCCAGAAGTTCGAGCTGATCGACACCGCCGGGCTGCGCCGCAAGGGCAAGGTGTTCGAGGCGATCGAGAAGTTCTCGGTCGTCAAGACGCTGCAGGCCATCGCCGACGCGAACGTCGTGCTGCTGCTGCTCGATGCGACCCAGGGCGTGACCGACCAGGATGCCCACATCGCCGGCTACATCCTCGAGAGCGGCCGTGCGGTGGTGGTGGCCGTCAACAAATGGGATGCGGTCGACGACTACCAGAAGCAGACGCTCGAGCGCTCGATCGATCAGCGCCTCGCGTTCCTGAAGTTCGCGCCGGTGCTGCTGATCTCGGCGATCAAGCGCCAGGGGCTCGGCCCGGTGTGGAAGGGCATCGCCGATGCGCATGCGTCGGCGACGCGCAAGATGACGACGCCGGTGCTGACCCGCCTGCTGCACGAGGCGGTCGAGTTCCAGACGCCCAAGCGCGCCGGCGCGTTCCGCCCGAAGCTGCGCTACGCCCACCAGGGCGGCATGAACCCGCCGTTGATCGTGATCCACGGCAATTCGCTCGAGCACGTGACCGACGTCTACAAGCGCTTCCTCGAAGGGCGTTTCCGCGCGCATTTCAAGCTGGTCGGCACGCCGCTGCGCATCGAGATGCGCTCGTCGAGCAATCCGTTCGCGGACAAAGATTGAGTCATTTGGCGGCCTGCGCTGCGATGCAGCACGGCGCTGTGTTAACGTGACGACCTCCATCACTTTCCATCACGGAGCATATCGTGAGCAATAAAGGGCAGCTTCTACAAGACCCGTTTCTGAACCTGCTTCGCAAAGAGCATGTTCCGGTGTCGATCTACCTCGTGAACGGCATCAAACTGCAGGGCCACATCGAATCCTTCGATCAATACGTCGTCCTGCTGCGCAACACCGTGACGCAAATGGTCTACAAGCACGCGATCTCGACCGTCGTGCCCGGCCGCGCGGTGAATTTCCACGCCGCCGAGGCGCCGGAGCAGACCTGAGACCGCTGAGGCCGCTCGGGTGGGTGCGCCACCAACTTCCGAGGCGGTGCCCCGCATGACGGCCGCCGGCTCCCACGCCACGACGCAGCCGGGGTTGCCGCGGGCGATCCTGGTTGGCGTCGATTTCGGCAGTGGTTCTCACGGTAGTTCGCACGGTGGTTCGCATTTCGATGCCAGCCTCGATGAACTGGCGCTGCTGGCCGAGTCGGCCGGCGACCTGCCGGTCGCGCGGGTCATCGCGCGGCGCAAGTCGCCCGACCCGGCGTTGTTCGTCGGCTCGGGCAAGGCCGACGAGATCAAGGCCCTGGTGCTCGGCCACCAGGCCGAAGCGGTGCTGTTCGACCAGGCCTTGTCGCCGGCGCAGCAGCGCAACCTCGAACGCCACCTGGGCGTGGCGGTCGCCGACCGCACGATGCTGATCCTCGAGATCTTCGCCGCCCGCGCGCAGAGCCACGAGGGCAAGCTGCAGGTCGAACTCGCACGGCTGCAATACCTGTCGACCCGCCTGGTGCGCCGCTGGAGCCACCTGGAGCGCCAGCGCGGCGGCATCGGCAACCGTGGCGGCCCCGGCGAGGCGCAGATCGAGCTCGACCGCCGCATGATCGGCGAGCGCATCAAGTCCGTGAAGGAACGGCTGGTGCGCGTGAAGAAGCAGCGCAACACGCAGCGCCGCTCGCGCGAGCGCAGCGGCACCTTCCGCGTCTCGCTGGTGGGCTACACCAACGCCGGCAAGTCGACGCTGTTCAATGCGCTGGTCAAGGCCAAGAGCTATTCGGCCGACCAGCTGTTCGCGACGCTCGACACCACCACGCGCCAGCTCTACCTCGAAGACATCAGTCGCTCGGCTGCGCTCTCCGACACCGTCGGTTTCATCCGCGACCTGCCGCACAAGCTGGTCGAGGCCTTCGAGGCGACGCTGCAGGAGGCGGCCGATGCCGACCTGCTGCTGCACGTGATCGATGCCGCGAGCCCGGTGCTGGCCGAGCAGATGGCCGAGGTGCAACGCGTGCTGGGCGACATCGGCGCGGCCGACATCCAGCAGGTGCTGGTCTACAACAAGCTCGACAAGCTCGAATTCGCGCAGCATCCGCGCAACCACACCGATGTGCTGGAACTTGAAGGCGGCGTGCGTGTCCCACGCGTCTTCGTCAGCGCGCTCGATGGCCGCGGCCTGCCGGAACTGCGCCGCATCCTGTCGGCCGCGGTGTCCGGCACGTTGCAGGCCGACTTGAACGCCATGCATTCATCCTCAACTTCGCTGCTGGCAAGCCCCCAGCTTCCGGTCGACCTGACGCCCCATGATGCCGACCAGCCCGAGTTGCCCGACGCCGCCGCGTGAGCCCGAATCCTCTGCACACCACATGACCATGAGCCCCATCCCCCCTCTGCCTGCCGCCGGCCCCGCCTCGCAGGTTCGTGACGTGGCCCAGGCAGTCAAGGCCTTGCTGTCCGGTCTGGGCAACGCCGCCTTCGCACGCTTGCAGGGTGTGCGTTCCGGCGTCCAGGCCCCGGTGCTGAACAGCGGCGGCCGCGGCGACGGCCCGCCCGACCTCGACGAGCTGTGGCGCGATTTCAACCGCAAGCTGAGCGGCCTGTTCGGCGGCAAGGGCGGTTCGCGTTCGAACGGTTCGGGCGGTGGTGGTGGCGGCAACGGCGGCGGTCCCGACATGCGCAGCGCCGGCATCGGCGTCGGCCTGGTCGCCGGCGTCGTCGTGCTGATCTGGGCCTTCAGCGGCTTCTTCATCGTGCAGGAAGGCCAGCAGGCGGTCGTCACCTCGTTCGGCAAGTACAGCCACACCGTCGATGCCGGCTTCACCTGGCGCTTCCCATACCCGTTCCAGGCGCACGAGACCGTGCCGGTCACGCAGCTGCGCACCAAGGAGATCGGCCGCAGCAACGTGGTGCAGGCCACCGGGCTGCGCGACTCGTCGATGCTGACGCAGGACGAGAACATCATCGACATCCGCTTCAGCGTGCAATACCGGCTGAAGGATGCGCGCTCGTACCTGTACGAGAACCGCAACCCCGATGACATCGTCGTCGAGCAGGCGGCCGAATCGGCGGTGCGCGAGATCGTCGGCAAGGCGAACATGGACTCGGTGCTGTACGAGCAGCGCGACGCGATCGCGATCGACCTCGTCAAATTGATCCAGACCCAGCTCGACCGGCTGCGCACCGGCATCCTGATCGTCAACGTCAACGTGCAGAGCGTGCAGGCGCCGGAGCAGGTGCAGACCGCGTTCGACGACGCGTTCCGCGCCGGTGCCGACCGTGAACGCGCGAAGAACGAGGCGCAGGCCTATGCGAACGACGTGATCCCGAAGGCGCAAGGCACGGCCGCACGGTTGCGCGAGGAGGCCGAGGCCTACAAGGCCCGCGTCGTCGCGACGGCCGACGGCGATGCGCAACGCTTCAACCAGGTGTTCACCGAGTACCAGAAGGCGCCCGGCGTCACGCGCGACCGCATGTACATCGACACGATGCGGCAGGTCTATTCGAGCGTCAGCAAGGTGATGGTCGACACGCGCGACAACTCCAACCTGCTGTACCTGCCGCTCGACAAGCTGATGCAGCAGGTGGGCGGCGCCGTGCCGGCCGCGGTGGCGCCGACGACGCCGACCGAAGCTCCCAGCAGCACCACCGGCAGCGTGGACATCCGCTCGCGCGACGGCCAACGCAGCCGCGACCGCGACGGCCGCTGACCCGACGGCGAAGAGAACCGCAGAAAGCTCACCATGAATCGACTCGCCATGCTCGTCGCCGGTGCCCTGGTGGCACTGATGCTGCTGTCCTCCGTCCTGTTCATCGTCGACCAGCGCCAGTTCGCGGTCATCTATGCACTGGGCGAGATCAAGGAAGTCATCTCCGAACCGGGCCTGAAAGCCAAGCTGCCGCCGCCGCTGCAGAACGTCGTCTTCCTCGACCGCCGCGTGCAGACGCTCGACAGCCCCGAGACGCGCCCGATCTTCACCGCCGAGAAGAAGAGCCTGGTCATCGACTGGCTGGTCAAGTGGCGCGTGATCGATCCGAAGCAGTTCATCCGCAACAACGGCACCGACATGCGCAATGTCGAGAACCGGCTGAGCCCGATCGTGCAGGCTGCCTTCAATGAAGAGGTGACCAAGCGCACGGTGCAGGCGATGCTCGCGACCGACCGCGACCGCGTGATGCAGGGCGTGCGGGTGCGCCTGACCGACGAGGCGAAGGCCTTCGGCATCGAGATCATCGACGTGCGCATCAAGCGCGTCGATTTCTCGGCCAACGTCACCAGCTCGGTCTACAGCCGGATGGAATCGGAGCGCAAGCGCGTGGCCAACGAGCTGCGCTCGACCGGCTCGGCCGAAGGCGAGAAGATCCGCGCCGATGCCGACCGCCAGCGCGAAGTGATCGTCGCCGAGGCCTATCGCGATGCCCAGAAGGTGCAGGGCGATGGCGATGCGAAGGCGTCGGCGATCTATGCCGAGTCGTTCGGCCGCGACCCGCAGTTCGCCCAGTTCTACCGCAGTCTCGAGGCCTACCGCGCGACCTTCCGCAGCAAGTCCGATGTGATGGTGATCGATCCGTCGGGCGAGTTCTTCAAGGCGATGCGCGGCCCCGGCCGCGAGTCGGCCGCATCGCCGGCCCGCACCAAGAAGCACGCTGCCTCTGCCGCCGCTGCCGAGTGATCCCCGCGCCTCATGTGGGACACCCTGCTGGCCGCGCTGGCGCTGATGCTCGTGCTCGAAGGTGTGTTGCCGTTCCTGAGCCCCGGCGCATGGCGCCGCGTGTTCGAGCGGGCGACCCGGCTGTCTGACGGCCAGATCCGATTCATCGGCCTGAGCAGCATGCTCGCCGGATTGATCGCGCTTTACCTCTGCCTGGGTTGACGTAGCCCCACGTACAATCCTGTTTTTAAATCCCCCGGTGATTTTTATGTCGTCTGCTTGGCTCCTGCCCGAGCACATCGCCGACGTCCTGCCTGCGCAGGCACGGCGCATCGAGGATCTGCGCCGAGACCTGCTCGACGGGGCTCGCAGCTATGGTTTCGAGCTGGTGATGCCGCCGCTGCTGGAGCACATCGAATCGCTGCTGTCGGGCACCGGTCGCGAGCTCGACCTGAAGACCTTCAAGCTGATCGACCAACTCAGCGGCCGCACGATCGGCGTGCGCGCCGACACCACGCCGCAGGTCGCCCGCATCGACGCCCACCTGCTGAACCGCCAGGGCGTGGCCCGGCTGTGCTACTGCGGACCGGTGCTGCACACCCGCCCGGCCGGGCTGCACGTGACGCGTGAGCCGCTGCAGTTCGGTGCCGAGATCTACGGGCACCGCGGCCTCGAGGCCGACCTCGAGATCCAGGAACTCGCGCTCGACCTGCTGCAGCGCGCCGGCGCGAGCCAGCTGACGCTCGACATGGGCGACGCGCGCATCGTGCGCGCGCTGCTGGCTGACAGCGGGCTGCCGGCGGTGGCGGTCGCCGCGCTGTATGCGGCACTCGCCGCCAAGGACCAGCCCGCCGTGGCCGAGCTCACGGCCACGCTGCCGCAGCCGTCGCGCAACGGCCTGCTGGCCCTGCTGCGCCTCTACGGCGGCGACGAGGTGCTGGCCGCGGCGCGCACGCAGTTGCCCGCGCTGCCGATGCTCACCGCGGCGCTCGACGACCTGCAGTGGCTCACGCAGCACCTGAAGCAGGCGCACCCGGGCGTGCGCATCGGCTTCGACCTGGCCGACCTGGGCGGCTACGACTACTACAGCGGCGCGCGCTTCGCGGTGTATGCCGCCGGCTCCAGCGACGCGGTGGCGCGAGGCGGCCGCTACGACGAGGTCGGTGCAGTGTTCGGCCGCACCCGCCCGGCGGTCGGCTTCAGCCTGATCGACCTGAAGGAGCTGGTGCTGCTCGCGCCGCCCCGGGCGATGCGCCCGGCGATCCGCGCGCCCTGGGGCGAGGATGCCGCGCTGCGCGCCGCGATCCGGCAGCTGAGGGAGCAGGGCGAGTCGGTCGTCTGCATCCTGCCGGGGCATGAACACGAAGGCCAGGAATTCGACTGCGACCGCGAACTGGTCGCGCAGGCCGGCCAGTGGCAGGTGCGAGCGCTCTGACGCCGCCTGCCGCCCCACCCCATTCAAGACATTGGACAGGACAGACATGGAACAGACACGCGGCGGCCACAACGTGGTCGTGGTCGGCACCCAGTGGGGCGACGAAGGCAAGGGCAAGGTGGTGGACTGGCTGACCGACCACGCGCAGGCGGTGGTGCGCTTCCAGGGCGGCCACAACGCCGGCCACACGCTGGTGATCAAGGGCGTGAAGACCGCGCTGCAGCTGATCCCGTCGGGCATCATGCGCGAGGGCGTGGCCTGCTACATCGGCAACGGCGTGGTGGTCGACCCGGTGCACTTGCTCGGCGAGATCGAGCGGCTCGAAGCGATCGGGCTCGAGGTGCGCTCGCGCCTGTTCATCAGCGAGTCCTGCCCGCTGATCCTGCCGTTCCACGTCGAGGTCGACAAGGCGCGCGAGGCGCTGCGCGAGAGCAGCGGTGCTGGCAAGATCGGCACCACCGGCAAGGGGATCGGCCCGGCCTATGAGGACAAGGTGGCGCGCCGCGCGCTGCGCGTGCAGGACCTGAAGCACCCCGACCGCTTCGCGAAGAAGCTGCGCGATCTGCTGGAGCTGCACAACTTCGCGCTGGGCGGCTACCTGAAGTCGAAGCCGCTCGAGTTCCAGCCGATCTTCGACCTGGCGATGAAGGTCGCCGAACAGCTGAAGCCGATGCTGGCCGATGTCGGCTACACGCTGTTCACGAAGCACCGCGAGGGCGCCAACATCCTGTTCGAGGGCGCGCAGGGCACGCTGCTCGACATCGACCATGGCACCTACCCGTACGTCACGTCCAGCAACTGCGTCGCCGGCAATGCGGCGGCAGGCGCCGGCGTCGGGCCGGACCTGCTGCACTACATCCTCGGCATCACGAAGGCCTACACCACGCGCGTGGGCAGTGGGCCGTTCCCGACCGAGCTCGACATGAACGAGCCCGGCACGGTCGGCCACCACCTGTCGACCGTCGGCCAGGAGCGCGGCACCGTCACCGGCCGCCCGCGCCGCTGTGGCTGGCTCGATGCCGCGCTGCTGAAGCGTTCGATGATCATCAACGGCATCTCGGGCCTGTGCATCACCAAGCTCGACGTGCTCGATGGCCTGCCGGAGATCAAGGTCTGCGTCGGCTACGAACTCGGTGGCAAGCGCATCGACATCCTGCCGCTGGATGCCGACGACATCGAAGCCTGCCAACCGATCTACGACACCTTCCCGGGCTGGACCGAGCGCACCGCCGGCATCACGCAATGGGATGCGCTGCCGCTGAACGCGCGGCGCTACCTCGAGCGGGTGCAGGAGTTCATCGGGCGCCCGATCGACATGGTGTCGACCGGCCCCGACCGCGAGCACACGATCCTGCTGCGCCACCCTTATCAAGCCTGACGCCTGGAGCCTTTGAACATGCTGACCGACGACGGCAAACACCTTTACGTGTCCTGGGACGAGTACCACATGCTGATCGAGCGCCTCGCGCTCAAGGTGCATGCCTCGGGCTGGGAGTTCGACCAGATCCTGTGCCTGGCGCGCGGCGGCATGCGACCGGGCGACGTGCTGTCGCGCGTGTTCGACAAGCCGCTGGGCATCATGTCGACGAGCTCGTACCGGGCCGAGGCCGGCACCATCCAGGGCCGGCTCGACATGGCGAAGTACATCACCCTGCCGAAGGGCGAGCTGGCCGGGCGCGTGCTGCTGGTCGATGACCTGGCGGATTCGGGCATCACGCTGCGCGCGGTGGTCGACCGGCTGCGCGGCATGCCGGCGATCGCCGAGTTGCGCTCGGCGGTGATCTGGACCAAGGGCGTGTCGAGCTACACGCCGGACTACTACGTCGAGCTGCTGCCGACGAGCCCGTGGATCCACCAGCCGTTCGAGGAGTACGACGAACTCCGTCCCGACGGCCTCGCCAAGAAGTTTGCGATTTGACGAGATCCATCGAGTCGATCGCACAAAGCAAAAAGCCAGCACGATGTGCTGGCTTTGCTTGTTCCTTCGAAACCGATCTTTCGATCGTGGTGCCCAGGAGAGGACTCGAACCTCCACGGAGTTACCCGCTAGTACCTGAAACTAGTGCGTCTACCAATTCCGCCACCTGGGCATCTCAGGAAGCCTGCGACTATAGCATGAGCATTTACGCTCTCTTCAGTTGCAGGCAACAATCGCTCTCACAAAAGCAAAAGGCCAACACGTTGGTGCTGGCCTTCTCAAAATTCCCGCATTTATTGATTATTCTTGGTGCCCAGGAGAGGACTCGAACCTCCACGGAGTTACCCGCTAGTACCTGAAACTAGTGCGTCTACCAATTCCGCCACCTGGGCATTTCAGGAAGTCTTGGACTATATCATCAAAAACAACAACTTCTCCAATGCAACGCCGGTCAGCAACGAACTGATGAGCGAAGTCGAGGGCACGGTGCAAGGGCACCGCGACGGTCACGGATTCCTGGTCCGCGACGACCGACAGCCCGATCTCTACCTCTCGCCGCAGGAAATGCGCGCGGTGCTGCACCGCGACCGCGTGAAGGCGCGCGTGATCCGCTACGACCGCAAGGGCCGGCCCGAGGGCCGCGTGCTCGAGATCATCGAGCGCAAGAAGGCGCCGATCATCGGCCGGCTGCTGCACGAGAGCGGCATCTGGCTGGTCGCCCCCGAAGACAAGCGCTACGGCCAGGACATCATGGTCCCGAAGAACGCGATCGCGAACGCGACCGCGGGGCAGGTGGTCGCGATCGAGCTGACCGAGCCGCCGTCGCTGTACTCGCAGCCGATGGGCCGCGTCACCGAGGTGCTCGGCGAGATCGACGACCCCGGCATGGAAATCGAGATCGCGGTGCGCAAGTACGAGGTGCCGCACCGCTTCTCGCCCGAGACGCTGGCGCAGGCCGCGGGCCTGCCCGACAAGATCCGCGCGGTCGACCGCAAGGACCGCATCGACCTCACCGACGTGGCGCTGGTCACGATCGACGGCGAGGACGCGCGCGACTTCGATGACGCGGTGTACTGCGAGCCGGTCAAGCTCGGCCGCGGCAAGGCCGCCTTCGACGGTTGGCGCCTGGTCGTCGCGATCGCCGACGTCAGCCACTACGTGAAGCCGAACGAGCCGATCGACGAGGACGCCTACGAGCGTGCCACCTCGGTCTACTTCCCGCGGCGCGTGATCCCGATGCTGCCCGAGAAGCTGTCGAACGGCCTGTGCTCGCTGAACCCGAACGAGGACCGCCTCGCGATGGTGTGCGACATGCTGATCACGGCCGGCGGCGAGATCCACGCCTACCAGTTCTTCCCGGCGGTGATCTGCTCGCAGGCGCGCTTCACCTACAACGAGGTCGCCGCGATCCTCGGCAACACGCGCGGCCCCGAGGCGGCGCGCCGCAAGGATCTGGTGCCGCACCTGCTGCACCTGCACGAGGTGTACCGCGCGCTGCTGAAAGAGCGCGCCAAGCGCGGCGCGGTCGACTTCGAGACCACCGAGACGCAGATCGTCTGCGACGACAACGGCCGCATCGAGAAGATCGTGCCGCGCACGCGCACCGAGGCGCACAAGCTGATCGAAGAGGCGATGCTCGCCGCCAACGTCTGCTCGGCCGATTTCATCGCGCAGCACAAGCACCCGTCGCTGTACCGCGTGCACGAGGGCCCGACGCCCGAGAAGAAGACGCTGCTGCAGAACTACCTGAAGGCGCTCGGCCTGGGCCTGAGCGTCAGCGACGACCCGAAGCCGGGCGAGTTCCAGGCGATCGCCGCGGCCACCAAGGATCGGCCGGATGCGATGCAGATCCACACGATGCTGCTGCGCTCGATGCAGCAGGCGATCTACACGCCAATCAACAGCGGCCACTTCGGCCTCGCGTACGAGGCCTACACGCACTTCACGAGCCCGATCCGCCGCTACCCCGACCTGCTGGTGCACCGCGTGATCAAGGCGCTGCTGCACGGCAAGCGCTACAGCATCGTGACCGGCGCGCTCGAGCCAGCATCCAAGGCGAAGCGCGGCGCACACACCGAGGAAGAGACCTGGGAGGCCGCGGGCACGCATTGCAGCGCGAACGAACGCCGCGCCGACGAGGCCTCGCGCGATGTCGAAGCCTGGCTCAAGTGCCGCTTCATGCGCGAGCACCTCGGCGAGGAATACGGCGGAACCGTCACGGCCGTCACGAGCTTCGGGCTGTTCGTCACGCTCGACGGCCTGTACGTCGAAGGCCTGATCCACATCACCGAACTGGGCGGCGAGTACTTCAAGTTCGACGAGGCGCGCCAGGAACTGCGCGGCGAGCGCTCCGGTGTGCGCTACACCGTCGGCGCGCGCGTGCGGGTGCAGGTCAGCCGCGTCGACCTCGACGGCCGCAAGATCGACTTCCGCATGGTGCACGAAGGCACGGACGACGGCATTCCCGCACGTCCGCGCAAGGTGGTCGACAAGACCGGCGGCGCGGCGGCCGAGCTGGCATCGGTGAAGGGCGCGGACCGCGTGGCCAAGGCCGGGACCAAGGCGGCCAAGAGCAGGGCGCCGCATCCGGTGCGGGCGGCCAAGTCGGCGGCGCGCAAGGGCGGCGGCAAGACGGCGGCGAAGACGGCTCGCCGGCGCTGAGGATTTAAGTCAGCCGCGCCGCAGTTGCGCATGCAGCGCGGCGATCAGGTCCGACGCCCGCAACGGCGTCGTCGGCGACAGATCGGCCGCGAGGCCGTGCTGCCACGCGGCTGCGCTCGCCGCCCATCGGGCGCCGTCCGTCGACGATGAATGCGCAGTCGACCAGCGTCCGCCGATCCAGCCGGCGAGGACGTCGCCGGTGCCGGCGGTGGCCAGCGCGGCGTTGCCGGTCGGATTGATCAGCGGCACGCAAGCCGATGCGGCGATCACGCTGCCGGATCCCTTCAGCAACACGATGGCTGTCAGGTCATCGGCCAATGTCTGCGCGGCGCGCAGGCGATCGGCTTGCACGCTCGCGGTGTTGCTGCCGAGCAGCCGCGCGGCTTCCAGCGGATGCGGTGTCAGCACGGTCGGCCGGCCGCCGCGGCCGCGCGCGATCAGCAGTTGCCGCAAGCTGGTGTCGGCCGCGACCGCGTTCAGCGCATCGGCGTCGAGCACCAACCGACCGGCCAGGCTGATCACCCGCGGCAGCACGGCACGCACCGCATCGCCGCCGCCACAGCCGCAGACCACGGTGGCCTCGCGCAGCAGGTCGTCCTGCCACAGCGCGCGGCGGATCATCAGTTCCGGATGCTCGCCATCGAGCGCCGGGCCGGTGTCGTCGAGAAAACTCAGGTAGGTGCGGCCGGCGCCGRCGGCATGCCCGGCGCGCGCGGCCAGCAAGGCGGCGCCCGCCATGCCGGGCGCGCCGCCGATCACGACCAGGTCGCCGAAGCTGCCCTTGTGCTGCGCGTGCGCGCGCTGCCATCCGGCGGGTGAGGGCGGCGCGCTGAGCCAGGCGTCGGCCAGCCCCGGGTCGACATCGAGATCGTCGAGCCAGGCCTCGCCACAGTGGTCACGCCCCTGACCGGTGAACAGCCCGGGCTTCAGCGTCAGCAGCGACAGCGTGTGCGTCGCCGTCACGCACGCGTCGCCGTGCGGCTGGCCGGTGTCCGCGGCCAGGCCCGACGGCACGTCGATCGCGAGCACCGGACAGGCGAGGGCGTTCAGCGCGTCGATCAACGCCGCGAGCCGGCCCTCGGGCGCGCGGCTCGCGCCGATGCCGAGCAGCGCGTCGAGCGCGAGGTCGCCAGCACGGCCGAAGCCGGCGGGCGCCTGGTCGACCCAGTGCAGGTCTTCGGCGAGCGCCAGCGCATGGGCCTGCTTCGCATCGCCGCGCCACTGCGCGGCATCGCCCGCCAGCGTCACGAAGGTCTCGATGCCGGCCCGGCGCAGCGCGATGGCGGCGACCAGGCCGTCACCGCCGTTGTTGCCGGGGCCGGCCGCCACCCACGCGCGCCGCGTGTGCGGCGCCAGCGCCCGGGCGAGGCGCGCCACCGCATCGCCGGCGCGCTGCATCAGCGTGAAGGGCGGCAGCGACTGCAGTGCCGCGCCCTCGATCTCCCGCGTGCGCGCCAGCCCGTGCAGCGGCCACGGCGCGGGGGTGGCGTGGATCCGCTGCAGCATCGCGATCGGTCAGCGCCGCAAGCGCTCGATGCCGAGGCCGTCGACGTCGATCGCCGGTGCGCGCTGCGCGACCTGGTCGGCCAGCACGCGCGCCGAGCCGCAGGCGAGCGCCCAGCCGCTGGAGCCGTGGCCGAGGTTCAGCCAGATGCCGGCCAGCCCGCTTGCGCCCAGCACCGGCGGTCCGTCCGGCAGCATCGGCCGCGCGCCTTTCCAGCGCTGCGCCTGGCTCATGCGCGCCGCCCCCGGGAACCAGTCGTTCAGCACCTTGTACAAGGTGTCGAGCGAGCCCTTGTTCATCGCCTGCGGCGAGCCGCCCAGCTCGGCGCTGCCGGCCACCCGCACGCGGGCACCCATGCGGCTGACGGCGACCTTGTAGCGCTCGTCCATCAGTGCCGAGCGGGGGCCGACGTCGGGATGCGCCTCGTGGTGGCGCAGCGGCGCGGTCACCGAGTAGCCGTAGACCGGCGCGAGCGGCAGGCGCAGGCCGTGCGGCGACAGCAGCTCCGGCGCGCCCATCGCGGCGCACACGACGATCGCGTCGAAGGTCAGCGTCTGCGATTCGGCGATCGCCGGCGGCGTGCTGCGGCGGCCGCTGTCGCTGCTCGGCGTCGCGAGCGTCGATTCGTCGGCCGACAGCTGCAGGTGCGTGAGTTGCGGCCGCAGTCCGGGCTCGATGCGGCTGACGGTGGAATGGAAGTTGAAGCGCGCGCCCAGGCGCTGCGCCTCGGCACGCATCAGCCCGGCGAACTGGCGGCAGTTGCCGACCTCGTCGTTCGGCAGGTACAGGCCGCCGTGCAGCGGCGTGTCGGGGTTCAGGCCGGGTTCGACACGGCGGCATTGCGCGGCATCGAGCGTCTCGAAACGGATGCCCAGGTCGTGCAGCATCGCGATGCCGGCCTGCGCATGGGCGGCGTCGCGCGCGCTGCGCCACAGCACCAGGTAGCCGTCGGTGCGCTCGTACTCGAGCTGCAGCGTGGCCGTCAGCTTGTGCAGGCGGTCGCGGCTGAACAGCGCGAGCCGCTGCATGCGCGTGCGGTTGGCACGAAAGCTGTGCAGGCTGCTGGCGCGCCACCAGCGCCAGATCCAGCCGAGCGTTGCCAGGTCGAGCGTCGGGTTCACGCGCACCGGCGAATGCTTGCTGAAGAGATGGCGCAGCACCTTGCCCGGCATGCCCGGCGCGGCCCACGGCGTCACGTAGCCGGGGGCGATCACGCCGGCATTCGCGAAGCTGGTTTCGGCGGCCACGCTGCCGCGGCGTTCGAACACCGTCACGTCATGGCCGTCGACGGCCAGTTCATAGGCGGACGTGACGCCGACGATGCCGGCGCCGATCACGGCGACGCGCATCAGGCGGCCTCCGCGTCGGACAGCGCGCGCTCGATCGCGAGCGAGGCGTCGAGCACGGTGTCGTCGCGCAGCGCGCTGCTCCACACCATCAGGCCGACCGGCAGCTCGCCGGCACGCTGGCAGGGCAGCGACAGCGCGCAGCCGTCGAGCATGTTGACGACCGACGGGTTGCGCAGCAGGCGCGCATTGGTCGAGAAGAAGGCGTCGTCGCTGTGCAGATCGGCCACCAGCGGCGCGAGCATCGGCACGGTGGGGCTCAGCAGCGCGTCGAACGGTGCGAGCCGCGGTGTCATGCGGGCGATCCAGTCGGCGCGGGCATTGAGCACGGCGATGTAGTCGGCGGCGCTCATGCGCTCGCCACGGCGGATGCGCAGCGCGACGCGCGGGTCGTAGTCGGCTTCGCGTGCGGTCAGCAGCGAGCGGTGCCAGGCCCAGCTCTCGGCGGCGGGCAGGCCGCCGGCGGCGTTGATCGCGGCCAGCTCGTCGACCTCGGGCAGCGCGATCTCCTGCAGGCGGGCACCGGCGCGGCGCAGCGTCGCGAGGCTGCGCTCGAAGGCCGAGGCGACGGCGGTGTCGAGGCCTTCGAGGAAGGCGCCGCCGGGCACGGCCAGCGTCAACGCGGCGACCGGCCGGTGCGCCAGCACGACGCGGCGCGCGGACAGGATTTCATGCAGCAGCACCGCATCGCGCACCGAGCGGGTGATCGCGCTCGCGGTGTCGAGCGAGGTCGACAGCGGGATCGCGCCGTCGAGCGGCGTCAGGCGCGCGGTGTTCTTGAAGCCGACCAGGCCTTGCAGCGCCGCCGGGATGCGGATCGAGCCGCCGGTGTCGGAGCCGAGCGCGGCCCAGGCGGCGCCGCTCGCGACCGAGGTCGCGCCGCCCGAGGTCGAGCCGCCGGGAATGCGCGGCGGTGTATCGAGCACGGCGGTGGCTGCATTCAGCGGCGTGCCGTGGTGCGGGTTGATGCCGACGCCGGAGAACGCGAACTCGGTCAGGTTCGTGTGGCCGACCAGCGCGGCGCCGGCGGCTCGCAGGCGCGACACGGCGCTGCAGTCGCGCTTGGCAGGCTGCGCGTCGGCGAGGGCGCGCGAGCCGCCGGTTGTCGGATGGCCCGCCACGTCGAACAGGTCCTTGATGCTGACGGCCAGGCCCGCGAGCGGCGGCAGCGGCAGGCCGGCCGCGGCCTGCGCGTCGATGCCGGCCGCGACGGCCTGCGTGCCGGCGAAGCGTCGGATGAAGGTGTGCCGGTTGACGGGGAGGTCGGCGGCGGCCTGGCTGCGCGCGAGGGCGTCGACGGCGGTCGAGCGACGCTGCTGGATGTCGCTGACGGCAGCGGTGAGGTCAAGAGGCATGGGGAGGGGAGGAGGCCGTGCTACACTCTACGGGTTTATCTGAATGCACTTCTTCACTCATGTCGAGGGAGGTTTGTGCAGCAGAAAACAAATCGCGAATCCGGCTGTTGAAAGGTGTTGCGAAGGCAGATGTCACTCAGTGACAAGACCCTTGCAATTCGAGACGGATTCTAGAACCAACCTTTGGAGTTCACATGACCATCACCATGCGTGAGATGCTGGAAGCCGGCGTCCATTTCGGCCACCAAACCCGCTTCTGGAACCCGAAGATGGCTCCGTACATCTACGGCCATCGCAACAAGATCCACATCATCAACCTCGAGAAGACGCAGCCGCTCTTCAACGACGCGTTGAAATTCATCCGCCAGCTGGCAGCACGCCGCGGCACCATCCTGATGATCGGCACCAAGCGCCAGGCTCGCGACGTCATCGCGATGGAAGCCCGCCGCGCCGGCATGCCCTTCGTCGACCAGCGCTGGCTGGGCGGCATGATGACCAACTTCAAGACGGTCAAGGGCTCGCTGAAGAAGCTGAAGGACATGCAGGCCCAGATCGAAGCCGGCACCGAGATCCGCATCAAGAAGGAAGCGCTGATGTTCCAGCGCGACCTGGCCAAGCTCGAGAAGGACATCGGCGGCATCCAGGACATGAACGCGCTGCCTGACGCGATGTTCGTGATCGACGTCGGCTACCACAAGATCGCCGTCGCCGAAGCCAAGAAGCTCGGCATCCCGGTGATCGGCATCGTCGACTCGAACCACTCGCCCGAAGGCATCGACTACGTGATCCCCGGCAACGACGACTCGTCGAAGGCCGTGGCGCTGTACGCCAAGGCGGTGGCCGATGCCATCATCGACGGCCGCGCGAACGCGACCAACGAAGTGGTGCAAGCCGTTTCGGCCGAGGGCGATGAGTTCGTGGAAGTCAGCGAAAACGCCTGATCACGACGCCCCTGCGCGCTGAAAGGCGAGCACACAAAGGGGCTTTACAGCCCCTTTTTTTCAACCCGAGATGATTCAGGCGCCCGGCCTCCGGCGGGGCGTCCAGCAAACGGAGATTCAAGATGGCTGCAATCACTGCAAGCATGGTCGGCGAACTGCGCGCGAAGACCGACGCCCCGATGATGGAATGCAAGAAGGCGCTGACGGAAGCCGGCGGCGACATGGAAAAGGCCGAAGAGCTGCTGCGCGTCAAGCTGGGCAGCAAGGCCGGCAAGGCCGCCTCGCGCGTCACCGCTGAAGGCGTGGTCACGGCAGCGGTCGTCGGCAGCGCCGGTGCGCTGGTCGAAGTCAACTGCGAGACCGACTTCACCTCGAAGAACGACATGTTCCTGAACTTCGCGAAGGCCTGCGCGCAGCTGGCCGCCGAGAAGAACCCGGCCGACCTGGCCGCGCTGGCCGCGCTGTCGTACTCGCAGGACGGCTACGGCCCGACGCTCGACGACGTCCGCAAGGGCCTGATCGGCACCATCGGCGAGAACATGACGATCCGCCGCTTCAAGCGCTATGAAGGCGCCAAGCTCGCGAGCTACCTGCACGGCACCCGCATCGGCGTGCTGGTCGAGTTCGACGGCGACGAGACCGCCGCCAAGGACGTCGCGATGCACATCGCCGCGATGAAGCCGGTGTCGCTCGCCTCGTCGGAAGTGCCGGCCGAGCTGATCGAGAAGGAACGCGCCGTGGCCGCCGGCAAGGCCGCCGAAGATGCGAAGGCTGCCGAAGCCGCCGGCAAGCCGGTGCAGTCGGCCGAGATCGTCACGAAGCGCATCGAAGGCTCGGTGCAGAAGTTCCTGAAGGAAGTCAGCCTGCTGAACCAGACCTTCGTCAAGAACGACAAGCAGACCGTCGAGCAGATGCTCAAGGGCGCGAACACGTCGGTCAAGGGCTTCACGCTGTACGTCGTCGGCGAAGGCATCGAGAAGAAGGTCGACGACTTCGCGGCCGAAGTGGCGGCGCAGGTCGCTGCTGCCAAGGGCGGCTGATCGCACAACGCGATTGAAACGGCGGGGCGCTCACGAGGCGCTCCGCCGCGATGGTTAGACTTCAGCGCCGCAAGGCTTGGTCAACACGGGGAGAAAATCGCATGCCGGCGTACAAGCGCATCCTGCTCAAGCTCTCGGGCGAGGCCCTGATGGGCGACGACGCCTACGGGATCAACCGCGCCACCATCGTGCGCATGGTGCGCGAGGTGCAAGAGGTCACGCAGCTCGGCTGCGAGGTCGCCGTCGTGATCGGCGGCGGCAACATCTTCCGCGGCGTGGCCGGCGGTGCGGTCGGCATGGACCGCGCGACCGCCGACTACATGGGCATGCTCGCCACCGTGATGAACTCGCTGGCGCTGGCCGACACGATGCGCCAGGAAGGCATGACGGCGCGCGTGATGTCGGCCATCAGCATCGAGCAGGTCGTCGAGCCGTATGTGCGGCCGAAGGCCCTGCAGTACCTCGAGGAAGGCAAGGTCGTGATCTTCGCGGCCGGCACCGGCAACCCGTTCTTCACGACCGACACGGCCGCCGCGCTGCGCGGTGCCGAGATGGGCGCCGAGATCGTGCTGAAGGCGACCAAGGTCGACGGCGTCTACAGTGCCGACCCCAAGAAAGACCCGAGCGCGACGCGCTACAGTCAGATCAGTTTCGATGAGGCCATCACCCGCAACCTGCAGGTGCTGGATGCCACGGCGTTCGCACTGTGCCGCGACCAGAAGTTGCCGATCAAGGTGTTCAGCATCTTCAAGGCCGGCGCACTGAAGCGTGTGGTGATGGGTGAGGACGAGGGAACTCTCGTCCACGTATGAGCGTGTGAGGAAACCGACATGAGCATCGCCGACATCAAGAAGACGGCCGAGCAGAAGATGGGCCGGACGATCGAATCGTTCAAGGGTGAACTGCAGAAGATCCGCACCGGCCGGGCCCACCCCGGCCTGCTCGACCAGGTGCAGGTCGACTACTACGGCTCGATGCTGCCGATCAGCCAGGTCGCCAACGTGACCCTGCTGGACGCGCGCACGATCACCGTGCAGCCCTGGGAAAAGGGCATGGGCGCGAAGATCGAGAAGGCCATCCGCGAATCCGACCTGGGCCTGAACCCGTCGTCGCAGGGCGACCTGCTGCGCGTGCCGATGCCCGCGCTGACCGAAGAGCGCCGCCGCGACCTGACCAAGGTCGTGCGCAACGCCGGTGAAGACGCCAAGATCGCGGCGCGCAACCTGCGCCGCGATGCCAACGAGCACGCGAAGAAGCTGCTGAAGGACAAGGAGATCACCGAAGACGACGAGCGCCGCTCGCTCGACGAGGTGCAGAAGCTGACCGACCGCACGATCGGCGAGATCGATCGCCTGATCGCCGGCAAAGAAGCGGAGATCATGGCCGTCTGACGACGTGGCCATGAACACCAGCATCGTTTCTTCTCTTTTTTCCAGAGCGCCTGTCGTGGAAGCCGCCGCCCGCGTCCCGCGCCACGTGGCGATCGTGATGGACGGCAACGGCCGCTGGGCCAAGAAGCGGCTGATGCCGCGCTTCTTCGGCCACAAGCAGGGCGTCGATGCGCTGGTGCGCACCGTCGAGGCCTGCGCCGACCGCGGCATCGAGTACCTCACCGTGTTCGCGTTCTCGTCCGAGAACTGGAAGCGTCCGACCGAAGAGGTGTCGGGGCTGATGAGCCTGGTGCTGGTCGCGGTGTCGAAGTACCTGGCCAAGCTGGCGGGAGAGGGCGTGCGCATCCGCATCGTCGGCGACCGCTCGCAGGTGTCCGACAAGGTGCGTGCCGCCTGGGACGAGGCCGAGCGCACCACCGCCGAGAACCGGCGCATCACGCTGTCGGTCGCGTTCAACTACGGCGGCCGCTGGGACGTCGTGCAGGCCTGCCAGCAGGCCATCGCCGCCGGCGTGCCGGCGCACGAGCTCGACGAAGCGAAGCTCGGCAGCTACATGGCGATGAACTTCGCGCCCGATCCCGATCTGTTCATCCGCACCGGCGGCGAGGTGCGCATCAGCAATTTCCTGCTGTGGCAGGTGGCGTATTCCGAGCTGGTGTTCAGCGAATGCCTGTGGCCGGAGTTCGGCGTCGCGCAGCTCGATGCCGCGCTCGCCGACTACGCGAGCCGCGACCGCCGCTTCGGCCGCGTGAACAGCGGCGACGTGACCGCCGAGGCGGGGGCCTGAGCGTGCTGAAGCAACGCATCATCACGGCCGTCGTGCTGTTGATCATCCTGCTGCCGGCGATGTTCGCGCCGATGGCCTGGCCGTTCGCGCTGATCACGCTGCTGATGATCGGCGCGGCCGGTTGGGAATGGGCACGCCTGAATGCAGCCGGCCCGGCGCTGGCGATCGGCTTCGGTGTGCTGCTGGCCGCCGCCTGTGCCGCTGCGATGGCGGCCGGCTGGGTGCACCCCGGGGCGAGCCCGGCCTGGTGGCTGGCGTTTGCGGTCTGGGTGCTGGGCGGTGCGCTGGCGCTGCGCGTCGGGCCGTCGGCCTGGCCGCAACTGCCGGCCGTGGCGCGCTGGGTGCTCGGTTTCGCCGCGCTGTGGACGGCGTGGCTGGCACTGGCCAGCGCCAAGACCATCGGCGTCAACTACCTGCTGTCGGTGCTGTGCCTGGTGTGGGTGGCCGACATCGCCGCCTACTTCGGGGGCAAGGCCTTCGGTCGCCGAAAGCTGGCCCTGGCCATCAGCCCCGGCAAGAGCTGGGAAGGCGTCTGGAGCGGCATGCTCGGCGTGCTGGTGCTGGCCGGCGCCTGGATCGCGCTCGACCGGGCTGTCCAGCCCGATTCGGCCAGCCTCTACACGCTGCTGCTGCAGCGCTTCGGGGTCCTCGGCCTGGTGCTGTCGCTGGTGTTCCTGGCCGCGATGAGCGTGGTCGGCGACCTGGTCGAGTCGCTGGTCAAGCGCGCGGCCGGCGCCAAGGACAGCAGCGGGCTGTTGCCCGGCCATGGCGGCGTGCTCGACCGCGTCGACGCGTTGCTGCCGGTGTTCCCGATCGCGATGGCACTCAGTTCGCTGTAGTAGCCGATCTCGGCAGCACTCCTCGGCAGCATCCCCCGGCACCACGCCCTCTTTCGCCAGGCTCACCGATGTCAGAAGTCTCGTCTCACCGCCAGCGGGTGTGCATCCTCGGCTCCACCGGCAGCGTCGGCAGCAGCACGCTCGACGTGCTGGCGCGCCATCCCGGCCGCTTCGAGGTGTTCGCGCTGTCGGCGCACAGCCGCAGCGATGAACTGCTCGCGCAGTGCCTGCAATGGAAACCACGCTTCGCGGTGATGACCGACGCCGCGCACGCGAAGCGCCTGCGCGCCGCGCTGCGCGAGGCCGGGTCGGCCACCGAGGTGCTGGAAGGCGCCGCCGCGCTGGACGACATGGCCGCCCACCCCGAGGTCGACAGCGTGATGGCCGCGATCGTCGGCGCCGCCGGCCTGCCGTCGTGCCTGGCCGCGGCCCGCGCCGGCAAGCGGCTGCTGCTGGCCAACAAGGAGGCGCTGGTCGTCGGCGGCGCGTTCTTCATGGACGCGGTGCGCACCGGCGGCGCCACGCTGCTGCCGGTCGACAGCGAGCATTCGGCGATCTTCCAGTGCCTGCCCGAAGACCGCTCCACCTGGCCGGCCCGCATCGACCACATCCTGCTCACCGCGTCGGGCGGCCCGTTCCGCACCCGCGACCCGGCCACGCTGCACCGCGTGACGCCCGACGAGGCCTGCGCGCATCCCAACTGGGTGATGGGCCGCAAGATCTCGGTCGACTCGGCGACGATGATGAACAAGGCGCTCGAGGTCATCGAGGCGCGCTGGCTGTTCGACCTCGCGCCGCAGCAGATCCGCGTCGTGCTGCACCCGCAGAGCGTGATCCACTCGATGGTGGTGCTGCGCGACAACTCGGTGCTGGCCCAGCTCGGCACGCCCGACATGCGGGTGCCGATCGCCTACAGCCTGTCGTTCCCGCAGCGCGTCGAGTCGGGCGCGTCGCAGCTCGATTTCCTGAGGATGTCGGCGCTGAGCTTCGAAGAGGCCGATTTCGTGCGCTACCCTGGCCTGAAACTCGCGTGGGACACGCTGCGCGGGCCTGAAGGCAGCACCGCGATCCTCAATGCGGCCAACGAGATTGGTGTCGCATCATTTCTGGCAGGAACCATCCGCTTCGATCAGATTCACAGCGTCAATGTCAGCACCCTCGACGCCATGACCCCTGAACGCGATGCCTGCCGCTCGCTCGACGGGCTGATCGCGCTCGATGGCGCGGCGCGGCGCGTCGCCCAGGCCACCGTGGCGAGGATGGGCGCATGAGCTTCGCATCGCAGGTCATCGGCTTCGTCGTGACGCTCGGCATCCTGATCGTCATCCACGAGTACGGCCACTACCGCGTGGCACGCGCCTGCGGCGTCAAGGTGCTGCGGTTCTCGATCGGCTTCGGCCGCGTGCTGTGGCGCCACCAGCGCACGCCCGACAGCACCGAGTTCGTGTTGTCGATGCTGCCGCTGGGCGGCTACGTGAAGATGCTCGACGAGCGCGAGGGCCCGGTGGCGCCGGGCGAGCTGTCGCAGGCCTTCAACCGCAAGCCGCTGTGGCAGCGGGCGGCGGTGGTCGCGGCCGGTCCGATCGCCAACCTGCTGCTCGCGGTGCTGTTCTATTCGGCGGCGCACTGGGTCGGCGTCGACGAACCCCGCGCCGTGATCGCGACGCCGCCGGTCGGCAGCCTGGCCGAGCGCGCCGGGCTGCGCGCCGGCGACACCGTGTCGGCCATCTCCCGCGACGGCAACGACTGGGACGACGTGCAGTCGATGAACGACCTGAACTGGCAGCTCACGCAGGCGCTGTTGCGCACCGAGAAGCTGCAGCTGATGGTCGCCGATGCGCGCGGGCATGGCGCCCATGCGGTGACGCTGGATGTCGACACGCTCGACACCTACGACGTGACGCCGCAGACGATGGCGCGCATCGGCGTGGGGCCGCTCAGCGGCGCCGTGCTGGGGCCGCTGACGCCGGGCGGGGCCGGCGACCGGGCCGGGCTGCGCCGCGGCGACCGCGTGCTCGCGATCGACGGCGTGCCGGTGCCGGATGCCAACCGGATGCTGCAGCTGATCCGCGCCAATGGCGCCGACGGCGACTCGTTGGCGGTGCCGTGGCGGGTCGAGCGCGGCGCGCAGGTGCTCGAATTCAGCGTGCGCCCGGCCGTCGAGACCGATGGCGGCCAGCGCGTCGGCCGCATCGGCGCCGGCATCGCCGCGTCCTACGAGATGGTGACGGTCCGCTACGGTGTGTGGGGCGGCCTGACGCAGGCGGTGCAGCGCACCTGGGACTCGTCGGTGCTGACGCTCAAGATGCTCGGCCGCATGCTGATCGGCCAGGCGTCGTTGAAGAACCTGAGCGGTCCCATCACGATCGCCGACTACGCCGGCAAGTCGATGCTGCTCGGCCCCGCCTACTTCCTCGCGTTCATCGCGGCCGTCAGCGTGAGCCTCGGCGTGCTGAACCTGCTGCCGCTACCGATCCTCGACGGGGGACACCTGATGTATTATCTTTTCGAAGCGGTGACGGGGCGGCCTCTCTCGGACGTGTGGCTTGAGCGGCTGCAGCGGGGCGGGGTGGCGATCATGCTCTTGATGATGTCGCTCGCTCTCTACAACGATGTGGCCCGGCAACTGGGCCTGCACTGATCACCGCATGCGCAATCCCCTCGTTCTGCAGTTCCACCCCGTCCGTCCCCGTTCCCTGCGTCCCACCGTCCTCAGCATCGCGCTGGCGGCGGCATTGCATGCAGGATCCGCGTGGGCGGTGACCCCCTTCGAGCTGAAAGACATCCGCGTCGAAGGCCTGCAACGCTCGGACGCCGGCACGGTGTTCGCGTCGCTGCCGTTCCGCATCGGCGACACCTACAACGACGAGAAGGGCGCGGCGGCGCTGCGCGCACTGTTCGCCACCGGTCTCTTCAAGGACGTTCGCATCGAGATCGACGGCAGCGTCGTCGTCGTGATCGTCGAAGAGCGCTCGGTCATCGCGAACATCGACTTCGTCGGCCTGAAGGAGTTCGACAAGGACACGCTGACCAAGTCGCTGAAGGATTTCGGCATCGGCGAGGGCCTGCCCTTCGACAAGGCGCTGGCCGACCGCGCCGAGCAGGAGCTCAAGCGCCAGTACCTGACGCGCAGCCTGTACGGCGCCGAGGTCGTCACCACCGTGACCCCGCAAGAGCGCAACCGCGTCAACGTGACCTTCACGATCACCGAAGGCTCGGCCGCGCGCATCAGCGAGATCCGCATCCTGGGCAGCCAGGCCTTTTCCGAGAGCACGCTGCTCGGGCTGTTCGACCTGAACGACGGCGGCTGGCTGAGCTGGTACACCAAGGCCGACCGCTACTCGCGTGCCAAGCTGACGGCCGACCTCGAGACGCTGCGTTCGTACTACCTGAACCGCGGCTACCTCGAGTTCCAGGTCGAGTCGACCCAGGTCGCGATCTCGGCCGACAAGCAGGACATCACGATCACCGTCAACATCAAGGAGGGCCAGCCCTACACCGTGACGGCGGTCAAGCTCGAGGGCGAGTACCTCGGCAAGGAAGAAGACTTCAAGACGCTCGTCAAGGTGAAGCCGGGCGAGCCGTACCGCGCCGAAGCCGTGGCCGAGACGACCAAGGCCTTCACCGAGCGCTTCGGCAGCTTCGGCTACGCGTTCGCACGCGTCGAGCCGCGCACCGACATCGACCGCGCGACCGGCCAGGTCGTGCTGACGCTGGTCGGCGACCCGCAGCGCCGCGTCTACGTGCGCCGCGTCAACGTGGCCGGCAACAGCCGCACCCGCGACGAAGTGGTGCGCCGCGAGTTCCGCCAGTTCGAATCGTCGTGGTACGACGGGCGCCGCATCAAGCTGTCGCGCGACCGGGTCGACCGCCTGGGCTATTTCAGCGAGGTCAACGTCGAGACCAACGAGGTGCCGGGTTCGCAGGACCAGGTCGACCTGACGCTGACGGTGAAGGAAAAGCCGACCGGCAACCTGATCGTCGGCGCGGGCTTCTCGAGTGCCGACAAGCTGGCGCTGAATGCATCGATCCGCCAGGACAACGTGTTCGGCTCGGGCAACTACCTCGGCATCGAGCTGAACACCAGCCGCTCGAGCCGCACGCTCGACGTCAGTGCGGTCGACCCGTACTTCACGATCGACGGCATCTCGCGCGCGCTCGACGTGTACTACCGCACCGTCAAGCCGCTGAACAGCCAGGGCGAGGAATACCAGCTGGTGACGCCGGGCGCGTCGATCCGCTTCGGCGTGCCGTTCAGCGAATACGACACGGTGTTCTTCGGCATCGGCATCGAGCGCACCGAGATCCGCGGCGCGAGCGCGTTGCCGAACAACTACTTCCTGTACCGGCTGCGCTATGGCGACGCCAGCACCTCGGTGCCGCTGACGATCGGCTGGTCGCGCGACCAGCGCGACAGCGCGCTGGTGCCCAACGAGGGCAGCTTCAAGCGCATCAACGTCGAGTGGGGCGCGGCCGGCGACACCCGCTACGTCCGCACCAACACGCAGTACCAGCTGTACGTCCCGATCACGAAGAAGTACACCTTCGCGTTCAACTCCGAGCTCGGCTGGGGCCGCGGGCTGAACGGGCAGCGCTACCCGATCTTCAAGAACTTCTACGGCGGCGGCCTGGGCACGGTGCGCGCGTTCGACCAGGGCTCGCTCGGCCCGGTCGACGTGGTCGGCTCGTACAGCGGCGGCTCGAAGCGCCTGAACATCAACAGCGAGCTGTACCTGCCGGTGCCGGGCTCGGGCAACGACCGCACGCTGCGCATCTTCGGCTATGTCGATGCCGGCAACGTGTGGGGCGAGAACGAGACCCCCACCTGGGACAGCATGCGGGCCTCGGCCGGCATCGGGCTGAGCTGGGTGTCGCCGGTGGGTCCGCTGAAGCTCAGCTACGGCGAGCCCATCCGCTACAAGTCAACAGATAGAATTCAACGTTTGCAATTCCAGATCGGGACCGCGTTCTAATGAATAGCTCCACCTTGAAGTCTCTGCGCCTCCTGCTGGCTGCCGCATCCCTGGCGTCTGCTGCGCTGGGCGTGCAGGCACAGGAATTGAAGATCGGCTACGTGAGCACCGACAAGGTGTTGCGCGACGCGCTGCCGGCCAAGGCGGCGCAGACCAAGCTGGAAGCCGAGTTCTCGAAACGCGAGAAAGACCTGAACGAGATCGGCAACCGCCTGAAGGCGGCCGGCGACAAGTTCGAGAAAGACCAGCCGACGCTGGCCGAATCCGAGAAGAGCCGTCGCCAGCGCGACCTGCTCGACCAGGATCGCGAGTTCCAGCGCAAGCGCCGCGAGTTCCAGGAAGACCTGAACCAGCGCAAGAACGAGGAACTGGCCGCGGTGGTCGAGCGCGCCAACAAGGTCATCAAGCAGATCTTCGAGACCGAGAAGTACGACATCATCCTGCAGGACGTCGTCTTCGCCAGCCCGCGCATCGACATCACCGACAAGGTGATCAAGGCGCTGAACGCCCAGCAAGGCGGCAAGTGACCTGTGAATGAGGTTCCACTCGGCGACATTGCCGCGCACCTCGGCGGCGAACTGATCGGCAATGCCTCGCTGCGCATCGACCGCATCGGCCCGCTCGAGGGCGCCACGCCCGGCACGATCTCTTTCCTCTCGAATCCCCGCTACGCCTCGCAGCTCGAGGCCACCGCCGCCGGCTGCGTGATCGTCGCGCCGGCGATGCGCGATGCCGCCGTCGCCCGTGGCGCGACCCTGGTCTGCGACGACCCCTACCTCGCCTTCGCGAAGCTCACCCAGTGGTGGGCGGCGCGCACGCGCCCGCCGGTGCCGGCCGGCATCCACCCGAGCGCGGTGGTCGACGCCGGCGCCGTGGTCGACGCCAGCGCCAGCATCGGCCCGTTCGTGCTGGTCGAGGCCGGTGCGCGCATCGGCCCGGGCGTGGTCGTCGGCGCGCATTGCGTGATCGGCCGCGGCGCGAGCCTCGGCGCCGGCACGCGCCTCGCGCCGCGCGTCACGCTGATGAGCGATTGCCACATCGGCGAGCGCGGCATCGTGCACAGCGGCGCGGTGATCGGTGCCGACGGCTTCGGCTTCGCGCCGACCGAGGGCCGCTACGAGAAGATCGAGCAGCTCGGCGGCGTGCGCATCGGCAACGACGTCGAGATCGGCGCCAACACCTGCATCGATCGCGGCGCGCTGGCCGATACCATCATCGAGGACGGCGCCAAGCTCGACAACCTGATCCAGGTTGCCCACAACGTGCGCATCGGGCGCAACACCGCGATCGCCGGCTGTGTCGGCATCGCCGGCAGCACCACGATCGGCGCCAACTGCACGATCGGCGGCGCCGGCATGATCCTCGGCCACCTGAGGCTGRGCGACCGGGTGAACATCTCGGCCGCGAGCGTCGTCACGCGCTCGATCCTGCAGCCCGGCACCTACAGCGGCGTGTTCCCCATCGACGACAATGCGTCCTGGGAAAAGAACGCCGCGACACTGCGCAACCTGCACGGCCTGCGCGAGCGTCTGCGTGCCCTTGAAAAGAAGATTGCATGACCATGGACACGATGGATATCCACCAGATCCTCAAGAAGCTGCCGCACCGCTATCCGATCCTGCTGGTCGACCGCGTGCTGGAGATGGAAAAGGGTGTGCGCATCAAGGCGCTGAAGAACGTCACGATCAACGAGCCGTTCTTCACCGGCCACTTCCCGCACCGCCCGGTGATGCCGGGCGTGCTGATGATCGAGGCGCTGGCCCAGGCGGCGGCGCTGCTGTCGTTCGAGACGACCGGCGATACGCCGGACAGCGACACCGTCTACTACTTCGTCGGCATCGACGGGGCGCGCTTCAAGCGGCCGGTGGAGCCGGGCGACCAGCTGATCCTCGACGTCGCGGTCGACCGCGTGAAGGCCGGCATCTACAAGTACAAGGCGCGTGCCTCGGTCGGTGGCGAGCTCGCCGTCGAAGCCGACCTGATGTGCACGATGCGCAAGGTCAGCTGAAGCCGGGGAGCGAGACGATGGCCACCATCCATCCCACTGCCGTGATCGCCCCGGGCGCCCAGCTGGGGGCGACGGTCAGCGTCGGCCCGTACGCGGTGATCGGCGAGCATGTGCGCATCGACGAAGGCACGACGATCGGCCCGCACGCGGTGATCGAAGGCCACACGACGATCGGGCGCGACAACCGGATCTTCCAGTTCGTGTCGCTCGGCGCGGTGCCGCAGGACAAGAAGTACGCCGGCGAGCCGACGCAGCTGCACATCGGCGACCGCAACGTGGTCCGCGAGTTCTGCACCTTCAACACCGGCACCGCGCAAGACGTCGGCATCACGCGCGTCGGCAACGACAACTGGATCATGGCCTACGTGCACCTGGCGCACGACGTGCAGCTGGGCAACCACACGGTGCTGGCCAACAACGCGACGCTGGCGGGCCATGTGCACGTCGGCGACTGGGTGACGATCGGCGGGCTGTCGGGCGTGCACCAGTTCGTGAAGATCGGCGCCTACGCCTTCGTTGGTTTCTCGAGCGCGATCTCGCAGGACGTGCCGCCGTACATGATGGTCGACGGCAACCCGCTCGCGGTGCGCGGCTTCAACATCGAAGGGCTGCGGCGCCGCGGGTTCAACGCCGAGCGCATCGCCGCGGTGAAGCAGATGCACCGCAGCCTGTACCGCAGCGGCCGCACGCTGCAAGAGGCGCGCGACGAGATCGCGGCGCTGGCCGATTCGGTGCCCGAAGCCGCCACCGACGTGGCGATGATGACCGACTTCCTCGCCGCCGTGACCCGCGGTATTGCACGGTAGGTTGCCGATGACGAATCCCGGTTCGCCACGGCTGGCCCTGGTGGCCGGCGAAGCTTCCGGCGACTTGCTCGCCGGCCTGTTGCTGGGCGGCCTGAAGGCGCGCTGGCCGAACCTGCAGGCCGCAGGCATCGGCGGCCCGAAGATGGCCGCGCAGGGCTTCGAGGCCTGGTGGCCGCACGACAAGCTCGCGGTGCGCGGCTACGTCGAGGTGCTGCGCCACTACCGCGAGATTTCCGGCATCCGCGAGCAACTCGCCGAGCGCCTGCTGCGCGAGCCGCCCGATGCGTTCATCGGTGTCGACGCGCCCGACTTCAACCTCGGCCTCGAGACGCGGCTGAAGCAGCGTGGCATCAAGAGCATCCATTTCGTCGGCCCGTCGATCTGGGCCTGGCGGGGCGGGCGCATCGAGAAGATCCGCGCTGCGGTCGACCACGTGCTGTGCATCTTCCCGTTCGAGCCGGCCCTCTACGAGCGCCATGGCATCGCGGCGACCTATGTCGGGCATCCGCTGGCCGACGCGATCCCCATCGAGGTGCCGCGCGACGCCGCTCGCCGCGCGCTGAACATCGGCAGCGATGAGACGGTCGTGGCGCTGCTGCCGGGCAGCCGGCGTTCCGAGATCGAGTACATCGCGCCGCGCCTGCTGGCCGCGGCCGCGCTGATGAAGCGGCAGCGCCCCGCGCTGCGCTTCCTGTTGCCGGTGGTGCCGGGCCTGCAGTCGCTGGTCGCGCCGATGGTGGCCGAGCACGCAGCCGGTGTCGGCGTCGAGCTGCTCGACGGTCAGTCGCACGAAGCGCTGGCCGCCTGCGACGTCACGCTGATCGCGAGCGGCACCGCGACGCTCGAAGCGGCGCTCTTCAAGCGCCCGATGGTCATCACCTATGCGATGAACTGGCTGAGCTGGCAGATGATGAAGCGCATGGGCTACCAGCCGTGGGTCGGGCTGCCCAACATCCTGCTCGGCGAATTCGCGGTGCCCGAGCTCTTGCAGAATGACGCGACGCCGCAGAAACTCGCGGCTGCGGGGCTCGAGTGGCTGGACAAGCCGGCGGAATCGGCGGCCATCGCCCGGCGTTTCACCGAACTGCACCACCAACTGCGCTGCAACACTGCCCAGGCTGCCACCGATGCGATCGAGAAAGTCCTCCATCCCTGAACAGCTTGGCCTGCGCTTCGAGGCGATCGGCCTGGTGGCGGGCGTCGACGAGGCCGGCCGCGGCCCGCTGGCCGGCCCGGTGGTCGCCGCGGCGGTGATCCTCGACGACCTGCGCCCGATCAAGGGCCTGAACGATTCGAAGAAGCTGACGGCCGCGGTGCGTGCGCGCCTGTACGACGAGATCCGCGCGAACGCCCTGTGCTGCGCGGTCGCCGAGGCCACGGTCGAGGAGATCGACACGCTGAACATCCTGCAGGCGACGATGCTCGCGATGCGCCGCGCGGTCGAGGGGCTGCGGCTGAAGCCGGCCAAGGTGCTGGTCGACGGCAACCGGCTGCCGGTGCTGAAGATCGCGGCCGAGGCCATCATCCAGGGCGATGCGCTGGTGCAGTCGATCTCGGCGGCCTCGATCCTGGCGAAGGTGCACCGCGACCGGCTCTGCCTCGTGCTGCACGACCAGCACCCGCAGTACGGCTTCGACGAGCACAAGGGCTATGGCACGCCGATGCACCTGGCGGCGCTGAAGCAGCACGGCGCCTGCGTGCACCACCGCCGTTCATTCGCACCGGTGCGCGAGGTGATGGAGTCGTTGAGCCTGTCGGGCGCGCTCGGCCTGCCTGCCACCGTCGTCGCGGTGTGTGCCGAGTGACGGCTGCCGCGATCAAGGCCATCACGTCGCGCGACAACCCGTTGCTGGTGCGGCTGCGCAAGCTGGGCGCGGACCCGGGCGGGTACCGCAAGCACGGCGAGGTCCTGCTGGAAGGCGATCACCTGTGCTCGGCGCTGCTGCAGCGCGGCGGCGTGCCGTCGCAGGCGGTGATCACCGAGGCGGGTTGGCAGGAGCCGGCACTGCGCGCGCTGGCCGAACGCGCACCGCAGGTGGCGGTGGTGCCGGCGGCGCTGATGGCCGGCATCGGCACGCTCGAGTCTGCGGCGCCGATCGTGTTCGTGCTGCCATGGACGGGCGGCGCGTCGCTGCAGGCCGATGCACCGAGCGTCGTGCTCGACCGGCTGCAGGATGCAGGCAACGTCGGCGCGGTGCTGCGCAGCGCGGCCGCCTTCGGCTTCACGCAGGTGATCGCGCTGAAGGGCACGGCGGCGCTGTGGTCGCCGAAGGTGCTGCGCGCCGGCATGGGCGCGCATTTCGCGCTGCGTCTGGTCGAGGGCATCGAGGCCGACGCGCTGGCGGCGTTGACGGTGCCGATGCTGGCCACCAGTTCGCACACCTCGCACGAGATCCATCGTGCCAAGCTGCCGTGGCCCTGCGCGTGGGTGCTGGGCCACGAAGGGCAGGGCGTGTCGGCCGCGCTGATGGCACGTTGTTCGCAGGCGCTGCGCATTCCGCAGCCAGGCGGCGAGGAGTCGTTGAACGTCGCTGCTGCTGCGGCGGTGTGTCTCTACGAATCGGCGCGGCAGAGGATCTGACTGAAGCGCAGCGGAATCCGGGGTTCAACGGTCACTTCAGTCTTTTCCCCCCAACCAGCGCAGGTGCTGTTGCGCGGTGGGTGGCGGGAGGGGCTGGGGGCGATTTCTGGGGCGACGAAGAAGATCGGCTTCGGGGGTGGCACGCGCAGCGTGCTTCGTAGACCGACTCATCGGCACTGTTTGACCACAACGAACGAAGTGAGTGGAGGGAGTTTGCCGATGCACCCCCGAAGCCGATCTTCTTCGTGG
>NZ_JBFULV010000005.1:0-119976 GCF_054049715.1 Rhizobacter sp. P5_C2
ACCTTATTCGAGGATCTTGGCGAATAAGGTGGAGTCATCGGTCGGCTGGCGTGCTGCTTCGGCATCGCGCGGGCCGGCCACTCTCTCCCTCCATCGATTTCGCGGTCCGCGAGGACCGCATGCTCTTTTCAGGAAACTGCCATGGCCACCAAGCAAAAGATCCGCATTCGCCTGAAGGCGTTTGACTACAAGCTGATCGACCAATCGGCGCTCGAGATCGTCGACACCGCGAAGCGCACCGGCGCGATCGTCAAGGGCCCGGTGCCCCTGCCGACCCGCATGCAGCGTTTCGACATCCTGCGCTCGCCGCACGTCAACAAGACCTCGCGCGACCAGTTCGAGATCCGCACCCATCAACGCCTGATGGACATCGTCGACCCGACCGACAAGACCGTGGACGCGCTGATGAAGCTCGACCTGCCGGCTGGCGTCGACGTCGAGATCAAGCTGCAGTAATCGGGACGCCTGCGAGGAAGTGGTTGCGGCTTTGGCTGCAGCTGGCTAGAATCGCAGGCTTTCCGCAGTAGCCAGCCTTTCGAGGTTGACTACTGAAGAATTAGCCGGCCCTTGCGGGCTGGTTCGGCGCTTGTTCCCAGGAGCAAGACGCCACCAAGTCAGTCCGGCCAATCGATGTCGGGCATGTCAAACAAAGGCTTCCAAGCGCTCCCAGTTGTTGGGGGTGGCGCGGGGGCTGGAGAATATTCATGAGTCTTAGCGAACAAGTCGGTTTGCTGGGCCGCAAGGTGGGCATGATGCGCATCTTCACGGACGACGGCGATGCCGTTCCCGTGACGGTGCTCGATGTGTCGAACAACCGTGTCGTCCAGGTCAAGACCGAAGCCACCGACGGCTACAACGCCATTCAAGTGGCGTTCGGCGCGCGCAAAGCATCGCGCGTCATCAAGCCGGCAGCCGGCCACTTTGCGAAAGCAGGGGTCGAAGCCGGTGTCGTCCTGAAGGAATTCCGCGTCACCGCCGACGTCGTCGCAGGCTTCAAGCCCGGCGCGCAGGTGCCGGTGACGACGTTTGCCGTGGGCCAGCTCGTGGACGTGCAAGGCACCTCCATCGGCAAGGGCTTCACGGGCACCATCAAGCGCCACAACTTCAAGTCGCAGCGCGCGTCGCACGGCAACAGCCGTTCGCACAACGTGCCGGGCTCGATCTCGATGGCGCAGGATCCGGGTCGCGTGTTCCCGGGCAAGAAGATGTCCGGCCAGATGGGCGACGTCACCAAGACCGTCCAGAACCTCGACATCGTCCGCATCGACGAAGCTCGCCAGCTGCTGCTGGTCCGCGGCGCGGTGCCGGGCGCGAAGAACGGCCACGTGGTCGTGCGCCCCGGCGTCAAGGTGAAAGCCAAGAAGGGAGCCCACTGATGCAACTCGAGCTCCTCAACGATCAAGGCCAGGCGACCTCCAAGGTCGACGCACCTGACACCGTGTTCGCCCGTGACTACAACGAAGCCCTGGTCCACCAGGTCGTCGTCGCGTTCCAGGCCAACGCCCGCCAAGGCACGCGCGCCCAGAAGGACCGCGCCGTCGTGAAGCACTCGACGAAGAAGCCGTGGCGCCAAAAGGGAACGGGCCGCGCCCGTGCCGGCATGACCTCGTCGCCGCTGTGGCGCGGAGGCGGCCGGATTTTCCCGAACAGCCCGGACGAGAACTTCACGCACAAGGTCAACAAGAAGATGTACCGCGCCGGTATGGCCGCCATCTTCTCGCAGCTGGCCCGTGAAGGCCGTGTCGCGGTGGTCGATTCGATCACCGTCGACTCGCCGAAGACCAAGCAGCTCGCCGCCAAGTTCAAGGCCATGGGCCTCGACTCGGTGCTGGTGATCGCCGACCAGGTCGACGACAACCTGCTGCTCGCCGCGCGCAACCTCGCCAACGTGATGGTGGTCGAGCCGCGTTACGCCGATCCCCTGTCCCTGGTCTTCTTCAAGAAGATCCTGGTGACCAAGGGTGCGATCGAGCAACTCAAGGAGATGCTGGGATGAGCACGACCAAGCATGACGAGGGCCGCCTGGCCCAGGTGCTGGTGGCGCCGATCGTGAGCGAAAAAGCCACGTCCGCTGCCGAGAAGCACAACCAGGTGCTGTTCAAGGTGCTGCGCGATGCCACCAAGCCCGAGATCAAGGCAGCAGTCGAACTGCTGTTCAAGGTCGAGGTCGAGTCGGTGCAGACCGTCATTCAAAAGGGCAAGGTCAAGCGCTTCGGCCGTTCCATCGGCCGCCGCGACCACGTCAAGAAGGCGTATGTGTCGCTGAAGGCTGGCCAGGAGCTCAACTTCTCCGGGGAGGCCGCGTAATGGCCGTCATCAAAGTCAAACCGACGTCGCCCGGCCGCCGTGCCGTCGTGAAGGTGGTTCACAGCCACCTCTACAAGGGTCGTCCGGAAGCCTCGTTGCTCGAACCGCAAATGCAGAATGCGGGTCGCAACAACAACGGCCACATCACGATGCGCCACAAGGGCGGTGGTCACAAGCACCACTACCGCGTGGTCGACTTCGTGCGCAACAAGGATGGCATTCCGGCGAAGGTCGAGCGCATCGAGTACGACCCGAACCGCACGGCGCACATCGCGCTGGTGTGCTACGCCGACGGCGAGCGCCGCTACATCATCGCCCCGCGTGGCCTCGATGTCGGTGCCACCGTGCTGAGCGGCGCTGAAGCACCGATCAAGGCCGGCAACACGCTGCCGATCCGCAACATCCCGGTGGGCTCGACGGTCCATTGCGTCGAACTGCTGCCGGGCAAGGGTGCCCAGATCGCACGCTCGGCCGGCACCTCGGTGACGCTGCTGGCACGCGAAGGCACCTACGCCCAGCTGCGCCTGCGCTCCGGTGAGGTGCGCCGCATCCACATCGACTGCCGCGCGACGATCGGTGAAGTGTCCAACGAAGAGCACAACCTGCGCCAGTACGGCAAGGCCGGTGCGCGTCGCTGGAAGGGCATCCGTCCGACGGTTCGCGGTGTCGCGATGAACCCGGTGGATCACCCGCACGGTGGTGGTGAAGGTCGTACCGGCGAGGGCCAGGTGCCTGTGTCGCCGTGGAACACGATGACCAAGGGCTACCGCACTCGCAACAACAAGCGCACGCAGACGTTCATCGTCTCGCGTCGCAAGAAGTAAGGGGCTGCCATGACCCGTTCGCTCAAAAAAGGTCCGTTCGTCGACCACCATCTGATGGCCAAGGTCGAGAAGGCCGTTGCCATCAAGGACAAGAAGCCTATCAAGACCTGGTCGCGTCGCTCGACGATCCTCCCGGACTTCATCGGCGTGACGATCGCGGTGCACAACGGCAAGCAGCACGTGCCCGTGTACATCACCGACCAGATGGTCGGCCACAAGCTCGGTGAATTTGCGCTGACCCGCACGTTCAAGGGCCACCCGGCCGACAAGAAGGCCAACAAGAAGTAAGGATGACGACGATGGAAACCCGTTCAATCGTTCGCGGCGTCCGCCTCTCTGCCGACAAGGGCCGGCTGGTGGCCGACCTGATCCGCGGCAAGAAGGTCGACCTGGCGCTGAACATCCTGAGCTTCACGCCCAAGAAGGCCGCCGGCATCATCAAGAAGGCTCTGGAGTCGGCAATCGCCAACGCCGAGCACAACGACGGTGCCGACATCGACGAGCTCAAGGTCAAGACGATCTTCGTCGAGCAAGCCGCCACCCTCAAGCGCTTTTCCGCACGGGCCAAGGGCCGCGGCAACCGCATCAGCAAGCCGACGTGTCACATCTTCGTGACCGTGGGCAACTGAGCGCAGAAGGAAAACCATGGGACAGAAAATCCATCCGACCGGTTTCCGGCTGCCGGTCACCCGCAACTGGGCTTCGCGCTGGTACGCATCGAACGCGAATTTCGCGACGATGCTGGCCGAAGACCTGAGGGTCCGCGACTTCCTGAAGATCCGCCTGAAGAGCGCCGCCGTCTCGCGCATCCTGATCGAGCGCCCCGCCAAGAGCGCCCGCGTCACCATTTTCTCGGCTCGTCCGGGCGTGGTGATCGGCAAGAAGGGCGAGGACATCGAGAAGCTGAAGGCCGAACTGACGCGCCGCATGGGCGTGCCGGTCGCGGTCAACATCGAAGAAGTGCGCAAGCCCGAAATCGATGCACAGCTGATCGCCGACAGCATCACCCAGCAGCTCGAGAAGCGCATCATGTTCCGCCGTGCCATGAAGCGCGCGATGCAGAACGCGATGCGCCTGGGCGCCCAGGGCATCAAGATCATGTCGTCGGGTCGCCTGAACGGCATTGAAATCGCCCGCTGCGAGTGGTACCGCGAAGGCCGCGTGCCGCTTCACACCCTGAAGGCCGACATCGACTATGGCTTCTCCGAAGCCAAGACGACCTACGGCATCATCGGCGTGAAGTGCTGGGTCTACCGTGGCGACCGCCTCGCCAATGGCGAAGTGCCGCAACTGAAGGCCGAGGTGCCTGAAGACGATCGCCGTCCGCGTCGCAACACGCGCCCCGGTGCCCCGGCTGGCCGTGGCCGCCCGGGTGGCGGTGCCGGTGACCGTGGTGGCGATCGCGGTGGAGACCGTGCACCCCGCCAAGGCGGTGCCCCGGTTGAAGGCAGCGACAAGCCGGCCGAGGCGACGGGTGCTCCCGCCACCGACGCGCCGACCAGCGCAGCCAAGCGCGTGCGCAAGGCCCCCGACGCCACCGGCTCGGGCAAGGCCTAAGGAGAACTAGCATGATGCAACCGTCTCGGCGGAAATACCGCAAAGAGCAGAAGGGCCGCAACACCGGCGTCGCCACCCGTGGCGCGAACGTGTCGTTCGGTGATTTCGGCCTGAAGGCCACGGAGCGTGGTCGCCTGACCGCGCGCCAGATCGAGGCCGCACGTCGTGCGATCTCGCGTCACATCAAGCGTGGCGGCCGGATCTTCATCCGCATCTTCCCGGACAAGCCGATCTCGCAAAAGCCTGCCGAAGTCCGCATGGGCAACGGCAAGGGCAATCCGGAGTACTACGTCGCTGAAATCCAGCCCGGCAAGGTGCTCTACGAACTCAACGGTGTGCCCGAAGAGCTGGCCCGCGAAGCGTTCAAGCTGGCTTCGGCCAAGCTGCCGCTGAGCACCACCTTCGTGTCGCGTCAGGTCGGCTCTTGAGGCCTGACTGGAGAAACACATGAAAGCATCTGAACTCCGCACCAAGGACGTCGCCGGCCTTGAAAAGGAAGTGGCTGACCTGCTGAAGGCCCACTTCGGTCTGCGCATGCAGAAGGCGACTCAGCAACTGACCAATCACTCGACGCTGGGCAACACGCGCCGCGACATCGCGCGTGCGAAGACCGTCCTGGCCGAGAAGAAGAGGGCTGCCAAATGAGCACCACGCAAACCACGACCGAAGCGCCGCAGAAGAACACCCGCACGCTGGTGGGTAAGGTCGTCAGCGACAAGCGCGCCAAGACCGTCACCGTGTTGATCGAACGCCGCACCAAGCACGAGCTGTACGGCAAGATCGTCGGGAAGTCGAGCAAGTACCACGCCCATGACGAAAAGGGCGAGTACAAGCTGGGCGACGTGGTCGAGATCGCCGAAGGCCGTCCGATCTCCAAGACCAAGTCTTGGGTGGTCACGCGTCTCGTCGAGAAGGCTCGCGAAGTCTAAGCAAGACAACGGAGCCTGAGGGCTCCGCACAAGACGGTCGGAACGCTGGGATACTGGCGTCCGGCCGTTTTTTCATTTGGAGATCCGCATGCTCAAAGTTGGTGACAAGCTGCCCGCAGGCTCGCTGCAGGAATTCATCGAGGTCGAAGGCAATGGCTGCAGCCTGGGCCCGAACACCTTCGACGTCGAGAAGGAAACTGCCGGAAAGAAGATCGCGATCTTCGCGCTGCCTGGTGCCTTCACGCCGACCTGCTCGGCCCAGCACGTGCCGGGCTACGTGAAGAACGCCGAGGCGCTGAAGGCCGCCGGCGTCGACGAGATCTGGTGCGTGTCGGTCAACGACGCGTTCGTGATGGGCGCCTGGGGCCGCGACCAGCACACCCAGGGCAAGGTGCGGATGATGGCCGATGGCAGCGGCACGTTCACGCAGGCTGCAGGCCTGACGCTGGACCTGGTCGCCCGCGGCATGGGCGTGCGCTCGCAGCGCTACTCGATGCTGGTCGACAACGGTGTCGTCAAGACGCTGAACATCGAGGCACCGGGCAAGTTCGAGGTCAGCAACGCCGAGACGATCCTGGCGCAAGCCAAGGGCTGACGCCCGCGGGCCCTCAGCCCATCCAGCGTTCGGTGGCGCTGTGCACCACCGACGACAGCGGCTCGCCGGTGGCGCGCAGCCCGCGCAGCCACTGCGCATCGTTGCCGTGCCGCAGGCTGTCGCGGATCAGGTTGCTCGCGTCGAGCGAGCGCAGGTCCAGCGCATGCTCGTCGACCCGCGCGAGCGTGCGCACGATGTTGTCGCGCAGCTTCTCGCGTTGCTTGGTCTGCGGGTCGACGATCTCGCCGTCGAGCCCGAAGCGGCAGGCCTGGAAGCGGTTGAAGGTGTAGACGAGGTAATCGTCTTCCGAGGGCTCGAACGGCCGCTCCTCGCGCAGGTAGCGGCAGATCGCCTGCAGGTAGCAGGCGAGCGCCGCGGCCTTGTCGACGTCGAGCGGCGTGTCGCACACGCGCAGCTCGATGGTGCCGAACTCGGGCTTCGGGCGGATGTCCCAGTAGAAGTCCTTCATCGACTGCACGACGCCGGTGCTCGTCATCTTGTCGAAGTACAGCCCGAAGTCGTCCCAGGTGGTCACGAACGGCGCGCGCCCGGACAGCGGGAACGCGAACACCGAGTTCAGGCGCGCCGAATCGAAGCCGGTGTCGACGCCCTGCACGAACGGCGACGACGCGCTCAGCGCGATGAAGTGCGGCACGTAGCGCGACAGCGCATGCAGCAACCACAACGCCGTGTCGCCATCCTCACAGCCCACGTGCACGTGCTGGCCGAACACGGTGAACTGCTTCGCCAGGTAGCCGTACAGCTCGCTGATGTAGTGGAAGCGCTCGGTCGGGAAGATCTGCTGGTCGCTCCAGTGCTGGTACGCATGCGTGCCGCCGCCGGCGATGCCGATGTTCAGCTTGCGGGCCGCTTGCGACAACTGGCCGCGCAGGTCATGCAGCTCGGCGACAAGCCCGCTGTGCTCGCGCTGGATCGAGGTGCCGATCTCGATCATGCTGCGCGTGATCTCGGGCTTCACGTCCCAGGCGCCGGTGTGCTTCGCGAGCACGCGCAGCAGATCCTCGGCTTGCGGTGCCAGGTCGAAGTCGTGCGTGCTGACGAGTTGCAGCTCGAGCTCGACGCCCAGCGTCAGCGGGTCGGAGGTGGTGAATTCGGCGAGTGCCATGTCAGGGGGCCTTCTTGTTCGTGACGGGCGCGCACTCCTGCGCCAGGTCGCGCACGGCGCGCTCGGCCAGCAGCGGGCCGATGAATTGCAGCAGCGTGGTCGAGATCAGCAGCGCCTGCAGCACGCCACCGTTGGCGCCGGGCAGCTGCGACGGCCAGCCGAAGGTGTCGGCGGTGAGCAGCACCGCGAGGCTGCTCATCGGCTGCAGCGCGATGGTCAGCGCGCCGGCCTGGCGCCAACCGAGGCCGCTGGGCCGGGTCAGCACGGCGATCGCGATGCCCTTGCCGATCAGCCGCGCCACGATGATCACGAGCACCCACGGCCACAGCGTCGAGAAGCCGTCCAGCGTGAACAGCATGCCCAGGCAGATGAACAGCATCACGCTGAGCGTGGCGCCGGCCGTGCCGAGCTGCGGCTCGACGGTCAGGCCGTGGGCCATTCGCGAGCGCGCCACCATGCCGGCCACCAGCAGCGCCAGCAACGGCGACAGCCGCCACTGGGCGGCCAGCATCGCCGCGATGATGACCAGCGCGATCTGCAGCACCGGCGCGGTGGTGAGTCCGCGCACCTGCTTCGTGAGTTGCGTCAGCACCCAGCCGGCCGCGACGCCGAGCAGGAAGGAGCCGCTGACCACCAGCAGCGCGCTGGTGATGGCCGGCTCCAGCCCGGGCTCCACGGCGAGGCCACCGCTCGCGGCGAGCACGCCCCAGGCCTTCAGCGCCACCACCGCGAGCACGCTGTTGATGGCCGACATCATCAGCAGGCGCTCGGTGACCTGGCCGCGCGGCCGCATCTGGTGCACCAGCGCCAGCACGATGACCGGCGAGGTCGACATCGCGACCGCGCCGGCCAGCGCGGCCGAGATCGACGGCGCATCGAAGGCCAGCAGCCCGACGTAGACCGCCAGGCCCGACAGCACGCCCTCCAGCACGCAGGTCAGCGCGAGCCACGGGTTGTCGATCAGCCAGCGCGGCCGGATCCGGCTGCCGAGTTCGAACACCAGCACGCCGATGGCCAGGTCGATCAGCGGCTTGACCGGATCGAGGTCGGTGCGCTCCAGCAGCCGCAGCGCCAGCGGGCTGGCCAGCGCGCCGGTCAGCATGTGGCCGCACAGCCGAGGCAGCCGGAAGCGCCGCCTCAGGATCTCGCCCAGCACCACGGCGACGACCATCACGATCGCGAAACCCAGCACCGGGTCGATCCCGCGCAACCTGTCGAGCGTCCAGGAGGCGGTGGCGGCGGAGGGGGCGAACCAGTTCTCGAGCGTGGAGGACAGGGACATCGGCAGGGGCATCGGCAGGCGGCAAGCGAAAGACGCGACGGTCGCCCGGATCGCCGCAAGGATGGTGGAAACTTCGGGGGCCTTGAAGGTAACCGTATCCGACCTCAGGTGCAGCGCCTGCGCGGCGCAAACTTGTGTCAGACAGCGCCTACAAACTCGCCCTCGGACGTTCGCTCTCAACGCACGTCCTCAACCACATTTCAGCTTCAGCAAGACCATGGACAAGCAAACACTTTCCTTCCAGGCCGAGGTCAAGCAGATCCTGCACCTCGTTACGCATTCGCTGTACTCCAACAAGGAGATCTTTCTTCGCGAGCTGGTCTCGAACGCATCAGACGCCTGCGACAAGCTGCGCTTCGAGGCCCTGAACAACGCCGGGCTGTACGAAGACGCGCCGAACCTCGAGGTGCGCATCGCATTCGACAAGGCCGCCAAGACGCTGACGATCACCGACAACGGCATCGGGCTGTCGGCCGACGAGGCGGTGGCCAACCTCGGCACCATCGCGAAGAGCGGCACGCGCGAGTTCATGAGCAAGCTCGAAGGCGACCAGAAGAAAGACGCGCAGCTGATCGGCCAGTTCGGCGTCGGCTTCTACAGCGGCTTCATCGTCGCCGACCGCATCACCGTCGAGTCGCGCCGCGCGGGCGTGCCGGCCGAGCAGGGCGTGCGCTGGAGCTCCGAAGGCAGCGGCGATTTCGAGGTCGAGACGATCACGCGGGCGCAGCGCGGCACCTCGGTGACCCTGCACCTGCGCGACGGCGAAGAAGAGTTCCTCACGGCCTGGAAGCTGCGCTCCATCATCAGCAAGTACTCCGACCACATCTCGCTGCCGATCCTGATGCAGAAAGAGGAGTGGGACGCCGACAAGCAGGAGCAGGTCGTGCAGGAAGAGTGGGCGCCGGTCAACAAGGCTGCGGCACTCTGGACGCGCAGCAAGAGCGACATCACGCCGGAGCAGTACACCGAGTTCTACAAGCAGATCAGCTACGACACCGAGGCGCCGCTCGCGTTCACGCACAACCGCGTCGAAGGCCGCAGCGAATACACGCAGCTGCTGTACGTGCCGGCGAAGGCGCCGTTCGACCTGTGGAACCGCGACAAGCGCGGCGGCGTGAAGCTCTACGTGAAGCGCGTCTTCATCATGGACGACGCCGAGGCGCTGATGCCGGTCTACCTGCGCTTCGTGAAGGGCGTGATCGACAGCGCCGACCTGCCGCTGAACGTCTCGCGCGAGCTGCTGCAGGAAAGCCGCGACGTGAAGGCCATCCGCGAGGGCTCGACCAAGCGCGTGCTGGGCATGCTGGAGTCGCTGGCCGACAGCGAGGACGCGGCCGAGCGTGCGAAGTACGCCGCGTTCTGGAAGGACTTCGGCGCGGTGCTGAAGGAAGGCGTCGGCGAGGACCACGCGAACCAGGAGCGGCTGACCAAGCTGCTGCGCTTCGCGTCGACGCACGCCGATGAAGGCGTCTCGTTCGCCGACTACCTCGGCCGCATGAAGGAAGGCCAGGACACGATCTACTACATCACGGCCGACAACCTGGCCGGCGCCAAGAGCAGCCCCCAGCTCGAGATCTTCCGCAAGAAGGGCATCGAGGTGCTGTTGCTGGTCGACCGCGTCGACGAGTGGCTGCTGAGCCACCTGTACGAGGTCGAGGGCAAGTCGCTGCAGAGCGTCGCGAAGGGCTCGGTCGACCTCGGCAAGCTGCAGGACGAGGCCGAGAAGAAGCAGGCGGAAGAGGTCGCGACCGCGTTCCAGCCGGTGCTCGATCGCCTGAAGGAGGCACTGAAGGACCGCGCGAAGGACGTGCGCGCGACCTCGCGCCTGGTCGATTCGCCGGCCTGCCTGGTCGTCGAGGAGGGCGACATCAGCGGGCACCTCGCGCGGCTGCTGAAGCAGTCCGGCCAGAGCGCGCCGAAGACGAACCCGGTGCTCGAGGTGAACGTCGAACACGCGCTGGTGAAGCGGCTCGAGAACAGCGCGCAGTTCGACGAGCTCGCGAACATCCTGTTCGACCAGGCCGTGCTGGCCGAGGGCGGTCAGCTCGAGGACCCGGCGGCGTACGTGCGCCGTGTCACGGCCTTGCTGACGGCCTGATCGAACTGCTCAGTACGCGGGGCCGCCGAAGGCCGGTGGCTCCCGCAGCGTCGCGATCTGCTCGCGCAGGCGCACCGCCTGATCGGTCCAGTAGACCGGGGCGCCGAACCACGGGAACGCGATCGGGAAGGCCGGGTCGTTCCAGCGCCGCGCGAGCCAGGCGCTGTAGTGGATCATGCGCAGCGTGCGGAAGGCTTCGATCAGGCGCAGCTCGCGCCAGTCGAACTCCATGAAGTCCTCGTAGCCGCTCAGCAGCGCATGCAGCTGGCGGGTCGCGACACTGCGCTCGCCCGACAGCAGCATCCACAGGTCCTGCACGGCCGGCCCGGACAAGGCATCGTCGAGGTCGACGAAATGCGGGCCGGCGTCGGTCCACAACACGTTGCCGGCGTGGCAGTCGCCATGCAGGCGGATCGTTCGCATGGGGCCGACGGCCTCGAAGCAGGCGGCGATCTCGGCCAGCGCATCGCGCGCCGCGCGCTCCCAACCCGGCTTCGCATCGGGCGGGATGATGTCGCCGGCGAGCAGCCAGTCGAGCGGGCCCTGGCCGTAGGTCGCGATGTCGAGCGTGAGGCGGTGCGCGAAAGCCGACTTCGCGCCGACCAGGTGCATGCGACCGACGAAGCGGCCGATCCACTCCATCGTGGCCTCGTCCTCCAGCTCGGGCGCGCGGCCCGAGCGGCGCTCGGTGATCGCGAAGCGGTGCGGGTCGGCGCCGCCGGTGAAGCGGCACAGCGTCGAGGTGATGCCGCTCTGCTCGCTGGTCAGCGACCACGGGTTGACGATGGGGATCTCGGCCTCGGCGAGTTCGTTCGCGAACGCGTGCTCCTCAAGGATCTGCTCGTCGCTCCAGCGGCCAGGGCGATAGAACTTCGCGACCACGACGCGCTTGTCTTCGAGGAACACCTGGAAGACGCGGTTCTCGTAGGAGTTCAGCTGGATCAGCCGGCCGTCGCCGCGCAGGCCGACCGAATCGAGGGCGTCGAGGACGACTTCCGGCGTGAGGCCGGCGTAGGGGGTTTCAATCGGCGAGGCGGATGACATGCCCGCATCGTAAGCGGCAGCCGCACCGCCGCCGCGAATCAATGCCGGGTGCTCGACGCGTAGTGCGGCGGATCGACCACGACGCCGCCGACCTCGTCACCCAGCGTGCTGTCGCCCGGGTTGGTGGTCGCGAACGCCGGGCCCTGGCGCGCGGCGGGCTTGCCGCTGCGGTCGGTGAGCCCGGAAAACTCGCTGCTCGAGAAGGCATCGAGCCGGCTGTCGGGCGAGAAGAACGAATCCTGGAACAGCGTCGAATCGCTCCACAGCGCGGTGCGCTCGGCGCGCTTGGTCGCGACGGTGGTCGACAGCGTGTCGCGCGCCTCGTGCAGCGTGTGGGTCGGCGCGGGTTGCGGTGCGCGCGAGGCGGCGCCGCTGTGCGGGACAAGCAACTGCAGTTCGGCGATCGACGGCAGGTGCTCGGTCGAGCAGCGCAGGTAGCGCACGCGGCAGGCGGCCAGCACCGATTGCTTGATCTGCTGCAGCCGGCGCGAACCGCCGCGTTCGACATCGAGGTCGATGGCGGCGAGCACGCGGCCGTTCGCGCTGCAGACCGCGAAGGTCACATGGTTGGAGCCGAGCAGGTCGAACCAGAAACGGACCTCGGCCGGATCGTTCGGCTGGCAGAAGCGCACCAGCGGCAGTTTCGACAGCACGATGTGGTGCGGCAGCGCCTCGCGCAGCAGGCGGTAGATGCGGCGCTCGTCGGTGCTGAAGACGGGGCGGGCGGTGAGCGCCCACTCGGTCGGCAGCGGCTTGGGTTGCGGCGGCTTGCGACCGCGCCACAGCAGCACGAGGAGCGCGAGGGCCAGCAGCGTGGTGACTGCCAATGCGGCGATCCAGGGCAGGACTTGCATGATCAGGGCACAGACTCGGATTGGTGTCCATCGGACCGGGGCCGAAGGCACCCGTCGAGCGACGAACCGAAAGGCATCCTAGCGGCCGGGCTGCGGGGCCGCATCCCCCACATCGGGGCCGTACAGTTGTGAGAATGGTGTCTGAAAACGCGTTTCTTCGCTCATTCCGACGCGACGCGTCGCGTACCGCTCACGTGGGCCTTCACTTCCGTGACGGTGTCGAGCAGGCTGCCGATGCGCTGTGTATGGCGCTTGAACTGGTAGTTCAGCTCGGCGGCATGGCGCTCGACCAGCTGGCCCATCTGCGACGCGAGGCTGTCGGGCGGCAACTTCAGCCAGGCTTCCGATTCGGAGCCGTCGCGCTCGACCAACGCACCCGCGCGGCGGGCGATCTTCAGCATCGCGGTGTTCTCACTGAGCGCATGGATGAACAGGCGATCGCAGCCGCGGTTGCGCGCCTGCAACACGGCGCGTTCGAAGAGCCGGGCGCCATAGCCTCGGCCGCGCGCATGGCTGGCCACCGAGACGCCGAACTCCGCCATCGCCGCGTCTTCAGGCCGGCTGACCGGCGCGTAGGCGAGATGGGCCAGCGCGATCAACTGGAGGCGCCGATTGAAAATGCCGAACAGCTCGTCGCGCTCGAAATTCAGCGATGCGACGTAGCGCTCGATCTGCGCATCGGTGGCCGGATAGCCAAATCGAAGATAGCGATCACTTTCGTTCAGCGCCAGAAGGTGCGTCGAGATGCGCTCCCGATGGCGCTCGGACATCGACCGGATCGGCACCCAGCTGAAGCGAGATGACTCGGGCGCACCGCCAGGGTTCGACGCCAAGGGCGACGAACGTTCGGGAGAGGTGGCGATGCTGTTCATGGGCGCGTCTTGGTAGAAACCCTAATGTACCAGTTCAGACCTCCTCTTGCGAACGAGGCGAAGCAAGCGAGCCCTCTAGCCAGTTCCGACCGTGATCCGCTACACTAGAGGGCTTTTCCGTCATGGCCCGGAGAGAACCGTGCGAAAACCACGGGATGGCGCGTCCACCAGGCGCACCGCGACGCCATCCTGCCTGAGAGGCTGCCCGAACAAGCAGCACCGATCGCAGCGAAGGAAGTCAGGCCGTAAACCGCTGGTCGCATGTCGCGACCGGCTCATTGAAAGAACCTCATGAAGACCTTCAGCGCCAAGCCGGCCGAAGTGACGCACGAGTGGTTTGTGATTGACGCCACCGACAAGGTGCTCGGACGTGTTGCCAGCGAAGTGGCACTCCGTTTGCGCGGCAAGCACAAGGCCATTTACACGCCTCACGTCGACACCGGAGATTTCATCGTCGTCGTCAACGCAGACAAGATCCGCGTCACGGGCAACAAGGCCACCGACAAGATCTACTACCGTCACTCGGGCCACCCGGGCGGTATCCACGCCACGACCTTCAAGGACATGCAAGCCAAGCACCCCGGCCGCGCGCTGGAAAAGGCTGTCAAGGGCATGCTCCCCAAGGGGCCGTTGGGTTACGCGATGGTCAAGAAGCTGAAGGTGTATGCCGGTGGTTCCCACCCCCACACCGCCCAGCAGCCCAAAGTGCTGGAAATCTAAGGAGCGGTGATGATCGGAAATTGGAACTACGGAACCGGCCGCCGCAAGTCTTCGGTGGCTCGCGTCTTCATCAAGAAGGGCACCGGCCAGATCGTCGTCAACGGCAAGACCGTCGACGAGTATTTCGGTCGCCAGACGTCGATCATGGTGGTCAAGCAGCCTCTGGTGCTGACCGCCAACGACGGCGCGTTCGACGTCAAGGTCAATGTGCACGGCGGTGGCGAGTCGGGCCAAGCCGGTGCGGTGCGCCACGGCATCACCCGCGCGCTGATCGACTACGACGAGACGCTCAAGCCCGCCCTCAAGCACGCTGGCTTCGTGACGCGCGATGCGCGTGAAGTCGAGCGCAAGAAGGTCGGCCTGCACGGTGCTCGCCGCAGGAAGCAGTTCAGCAAGCGCTGATCGACGCTCACGCGTTGCAAGAAGGGGCCGCTTTCGAGCGGCCCTTTTGCTTTTTGGGGTCGCGGTTCCGGCAAGGTTTGGAAACAAGCACGCGGTCGGCCGCTTCTACAATCCCTAGCTCGAACAGGGGCGCCGGGCTCCGCAGCACGAGCCCTTCACTTCCTCTTCTCCTGACCCCATGCGCTGGAAACTGCTTCGTCGTCGCATGTCCATCAGCGCACCGCGCATGATCGTCAGAAGCCACCTGCCGTGGCCGTTGCGCTGGGCGCTCGTGGCCCTGGTGTTCGGCTTCTCCGCGGCGCTGGCGTTGTGGGCCTTCGAGTTCGGCAAGGACATCGCCGGCCTGGACCGCGATGCCAAGGCCGAGCTGGGGCAATTGCGGGTCGAGGTCGCGCAATTGCGCGCCGAACGCGAAGGCGCCCAGTCGATCGCCAACACCGCCGGCAGCCTGCTGCGCACCGAGAAGGTGGCACAGGACAAGCTCGCCCAGCAACTCAAGCAGCTCGAGTCGGAGAACATGGCGTTGAAGGCCGATCTCGGGTTCTTCGAGCGCCTGTTGCCGGCCGGCGCCACCGAGGCCTTGACGGTGCGCGCGCTGCAGGCCGAGGCCAAGGCGCCGGGACAACTTCGTTACCAATTGCTGGTGATGCAGATGGGCAAGTCGGCCCCGGAATTCACCGGTCGCTACGACATCGTGTTGACCGGCCTGCTCGACGGGAAACCCTGGTCGATGTCGATGCCCAACGGGGGCCTGCCGCTCGCCGTGAAGCAGTACCTCCGTCTCGAAGGAATGATCGATCACCCGCTGCAGGCCGTGGTAAAAACCGTGCAGGTCAAGGTCATCGACAGCCGCGGCGCTGTCAGGGCGACGCAGATGCTCAAGCTCTGAAGCCAGCCTCCGAAGAAGCACTGAGCGCACCCGCCGCAAGACCCTGGCAAGAGCCACACAGACGGCACCCCTCGTTGGATCACGTTGGAGCAACCACCATGTTCGGCAAAACCAAGCAGCCTCCCATCCGCACCCTGATCGGCGAGGGCACCGTGATCACCGGCGAATTGCGCTTTGCCGACGGCCTGCGCATCGACGGCGAAGTGCAGGGCGACGTGATCGCCAGCAGCGAGGCCTACAGCATTCTCGTGATCAGCGAGAAAGCCAAGGTGATCGGCAAGGTCAAGGCCGGCCACGTGATCATCAACGGCACCGTGATCGGCCCCGTTCTGTCAGATCAGCTGCTCGAATTGCAGCCCAAGGCCAGCATCGTCGGCGACGTGCGCTACGAATCGCTCGAAATGCACCAGGGCGCCCGGATCGACGGCGAACTTCACCCGCTGAAGGCCGACGAAAAAGCCCCTTTGAAGCTCGCCACCGCGAATTCGGGGCCGGCAATCAATCCCACAACGGCACAAGCGGCGTGAGCCCGACGGATAATCGGTCCGTTCGTCTCCCAAGGAATACCCCATGAGCGCAGTTGCAGAGAACATCCAGAGCCTTGATTCCAGCGAGCCGCCGGTGCCGCTGGTCTTCACCGACAGCGCCGCGAGCAAGGTCAAGGAACTGGTCGATGAAGAAGGCAATCCCGAGCTGAAGCTGCGGGTCTTCGTGCAGGGCGGCGGTTGCTCCGGCTTCCAGTACGGCTTCACCTTCGATGAAATCGTCAACGACGACGACACGCAGATGAGCAAGAACGGCGTCACGCTGCTGATCGACGCGATGAGCCTGCAGTACCTGGCCGGCGCCGAGATCGACTACAAGGACGACCTCGAAGGCGCGCAGTTCGTGATCAAGAACCCGAACGCGACGACGACCTGCGGCTGCGGGTCCAGCTTCTCGGTCTGAGCTTTCGGGCTCCCGCGCAAGGCCGCTTTCGAGCGGCCTTCGTCATTTCTTCATCGTTCATTTCGGATAGAGCGCGCCCAGCACCCGCGGGCCGCGCGCCCCGGTGACCGACACCAGGTTGCCCGGTTCGCGGCGCACATGCGCCCGCGCCAGCCACGCAAACGCGGCGGCCTCGACCTCGCTGGCCGGCAGGCCTCGGTCATCGCTGCGGACCACCTTGCGGCGCGGCAGCAGCGCGGCCAATCGGCCCATCAGCTGATCGTTGAACGCGCCGCCGCCGCACACCACCACCTCCGGCGCCGCAGCGGCATGGCGGTCGACCGAATCGGCGCAGGCCTGGGCCGTCAGCTCGCACAAGGTGGCCTGCACGTCTTCCGGGCGCAGTGCATGGCCGACGCGCGACAGCTGATCGTCCAGCCACTCCGGATTGAACAGGTCGCGACCGGTGCTCTTCGGCGGCGTCAGCGCGAAATACGGATCGGCGCGCATCGGCGTCAGCAGGCTGGCCTCGACGCGCCCCGATGCCGCCCAGGCGCCGCCGGCATCGAAGGGGCGGTGGCAGTGGCGCTGGCACCAGTGGTCCATCAGCGCGTTGCCGGGGCCGCAGTCGAAGCCGACCGTCTGCCCGTCGTGCGCGGACCAGGCGGTCAGGTTGCTGATGCCGCCGATGTTGAGCACCGCACCGGCGCGGTCGACCTGGTTGAACACCGCGCGATGGAAGGCCGGGACCAGCGGCGCGCCTTGGCCGCCGGCGGCGATGTCGCGGCTGCGGAAGTCCGCGACGACGTCGATGCCCACCAGCTCGGCCAGCGCGGCCGGCGCGTTCACCTGCACGGTGTACGGCAGCTCGTCGCCCGGCCGGTGCCGCACCGTCTGCCCGTGCGCGCCGATGGCCCGGATGTCGGCCGCGGCCAGGCCGCTCTGCGCCAGCAGCAGGCTCACAACGCCGCCATAGACCTGCACCAGCGCGTGCCCGGCGTGGGCCGCGCGGTTCAGTTCGTCGTCACCGGCGCGCTGCAAGGCCATGAAGGCCTCGCGCACATGCGCGGCAAAAGGAAGGTGGGCATGCGCCAGCACCTTCATGCGTGTGCCGCTGAAATCGGCGATCACGCCGTCCACGCCGTCCAGCGAGGTGCCGGACATCAACCCGATGTAGCGTTCGGCGAGGGTGTGTTCCATCATCGCGCGATGGTAGCCGCGCGGCGCAGCCTTGCGCGGCCCGCCGGGCTTACTCGGCGTCGCCGGTGTAGCTCGCGAGCGATTCGGCGCCCTTGAGCTGCTGGCGCCAGGTGCCGGTGACCTTCGCCAGCTCCTGCTGCGCCGAGGCGGTCAGCACGATCGCTTCCGAGGTCTTGGCGACCACCAGCGGATCCTGCTGCTGGCCCTTCAGCTTGAACTCGAAGTGCAGGTGCGGCCCGGTCGCCCAGCCGGTCATGCCGACGTTGGCGATGTGCATGCCCTGCTCGACATGCTGGCCGCGCTTCACGTCGATGCGGCTCAGGTGGGCGTAGACCGTCTCGCGGTCGTTGCTGTGGCGAACCTTGACGACGTTGCCGTAGCCGTTCTGCCAGCCGGCGAAATCGACCACGCCGTCGCCGACGCTGCGCACCGAGGTGCCGGTCGGCGCGCCGTAGTCCACGCCCAGGTGGGCGCGCCAGCTCTGCAGGATCGGGTGGAAGCGCATCGAGAAGCCCGAGGTCACGCGCGAGAACTCCAGCGGGCTCGCGAGGAACGCACGGCGCTTGCTCTGGCCGTCGAAGCCGAAGTAGCCGCCCTTGCCGGACGGGTCCTTGAACCACACGGCCGAGTAGCTGCGGCCGTTGTTGACGAACTCGGCGGCCAGCACGCGGCCGGCGGCCTGGTTCCAGGTGATCACTTCGCCATCGGCGGTGAGGGCTTCGTAGACGACGCTGAAGGTGTCGTTCTTGCGCAGCTCGCGGTGGAAGTCGATGTCGGTCGAGAAGATCTCGGCGACCTGCACGGCCACCGGGTCGGGGATGCGCGATTCGTCGGTGGCGGCGAACAGCGAGCTGCGGATCGTGCCGCTGCCCAGCCGCACCTGGGCGGCCAGCGGGGCCAGTTCGACCCGGGCCTCGAAGCGGCCGTCGACGCGCTTCACGCTGAGCCGCGAGAAATGGGTCGACCACTGCGCCGGGTCGGCGGCCGGGAAGCGCGCCACCAGCTCCTCGAGCTGGCCGGATTCACCGCTGCGCACCTGCACCATCTTGCCGGCGCGGCCTTCGAGCAGCAGGCGGGCGGTCTTGTCGGTGCGCAAGAAGGTGGCGGCCGCGACATCGGTCACGTTCACGCGGCGCAGCAGGCTGTCGGCGGTGTCGGCGTTGCGCGTCAGATCGCTGCGGTAGAGCGACAAGTCGTGGCTGGCCAGCACCTCGAGCTGCGACCCGACGTCTTCCGGAGTGACGCTTTCCGTCACCACGCGGCGCGGCAGGTCGGACGCATCGGGGGCCATCGGCGCGATGGCGAAGGCGGTGACGCCGGCGCCCATCAGCAACGCGACCACCATGCCGGCGAGCGTGCGCGGATGGCGGTGGACGAAATGCTGGGTGGTGGTGCCGGCCGAGGCCAGCGCTTGATCGAGAGAATCCAACGAGTTCACTGCTGTGAAGGGCGGTGAAGCCCTGTCTGCAAGCACACCGCCATCGGACGCCGCGCTCTGGTCTGTCTTGCTGCCTGCAGGCGTCCACTAGAATCGCGGTCGCTTGCGGGCCCCTGTGTCTGGAGGGGGCCGGCACCCGGAAGCGGCGCAGTATAGCCACCGACTTCCGCGCCAATGTTTCTGGCGCTAATCCCGGAATACCCCCACAAGTTCGTTCTGCAACCGGCCCCGAAAACCATGTCCGCCCAGCCGCCTTTTCCGATCACCGACCGCACGCGCGAGGCGCTGGCGGTGTCATTGAGGGGCTGTGACGAGCTGTTACCCGAGGCCGAATGGTTGAACAAGCTCGCACGCTCTGAAGCAACCGGCGTGCCACTGCGAATCAAGCTCGGGCTGGACCCGACCGCGCCCGACATCCACATCGGCCACACGGTGGTGCTGAACAAGATGCGCCAGCTGCAGGACCTGGGGCACACGGTGATCTTCCTGATCGGCGACTTCACGTCGATGATCGGCGACCCGTCGGGGCGCAACAGCACCCGCCCGCCGCTGACGCGCGAGCAGATCGAGGCCAACGCGCAGACCTACTACCGGCAGGCCGCGCTGGTGCTGGACGAGAGCCGCACCGAGATCCGCTACAACTCCGAGTGGAGCGATCCGCTGGGCGCGCGCGGCATGATCCAGCTCGCGTCGCGCTACACGGTGGCCCGCATGATGGAGCGCGACGATTTCACGAAGCGCTTCAAGGCCGGCACGCCGATCAGCGTGCACGAGTTCCTGTACCCGCTGATGCAGGGCTACGACTCGGTCGCGCTGAAGAGCGACCTCGAGCTCGGCGGCACCGACCAGAAGTTCAACCTGCTGGTGGGCCGTGCGCTGCAGAGCGAGTACGGCCAGGAGCCGCAGTGCATCCTGACGATGCCGCTGCTCGAGGGGCTGGACGGCGTCGACAAGATGTCGAAGAGCAAGAACAACTACATCGGCATCACCGACGCGCCGAACGACATGTTCGCGAAGATCCTGTCGATCAGCGACACGATGATGTGGAAGTACTTCACGCTGCTGAGCTTCCGCCCCGAGGCGGAGATCGCGGCGCTGAAGGCCGCGGTCGACGGCGGGCGCAACCCGAAGGACGCGAAGGTGCTGCTCGCCAAGGAGATCACCACCCGCTTCCACAGCGCGGCGGCGGCCGAGGCGGCCGAGGCCGACTTCAACAACCGGGCGAAGGGCGGCATCCCCGATGTGATCGACGAGGTCGCGCTGTCGGGCGCGCCGCTGGGCATCACCGCGCTGCTGAAGCAGGCCGGCCTCGCGCCGTCGACCAGCGAGGCGGGGCGGTTGATCGAAGGCGGCGGCGTGCGCGTCGACGGTGACGCGGTCAGCGACAAGGGCTTGAAGTTGAACGCCGGCAGCTACGTCGTGCAGGTCGGCAAGCGCAAGTTCGCGCGCGTCACGCTGGGTTGATCGCGATGCGGCGGCGGATCGTCCTCGTCCTGCTGGCGGCTGCATTCGCGTCGACTGCGCAGGCCGCGCCGTCCGAGGCCGAACGGGCGCGCATCGAGCGGCTGATCGCCTACGTCGCAGGCCAGACCGGCCTGAAATTCGTCCGCAACGGCAGCGCCTATTCGCCGGCCGATGCGGCGAAGTTCCTGCGCGGCAAGTTCGACAAGATGGGCGAGCACGTCACCACCGCGCAGCAGTTCATCGACGAGATCGCGAGCCGCTCCAGCACCACCGGGCAGGCCTACCAGATCCGTTTCGCCGACGGCCGCAGCCTGCCCGTGGCGCAGTTCCTCGGCGACGAACTCAAGCGCATGGACCGCTGATGGGCACGCCGATGGGTGTCGAGGCACTGCTGCGCCTGTCGGTGGTCGCGGCGCTCGCGACCATCGGGCTGAAGACCTGGGCGTGGTGGGTCACCGGCTCGGTCGGGCTGCTGTCGGACGCGATGGAGTCGGTGGTCAACCTGGCCTCGGCACTGTTCGCGCTGCTGATGGTGAACATCGCGCGGCGGCCGGCCGACGAAGACCATCCGTCGGGCCACACGAAGGCGGAGTACTTCTCGAGCGGCTTCGAAGGCATGCTGATCGCCGCGGCCGCGGTGAGCATCGTCTGGGCCGCGGTGCAGCGCTTTGCGCACCCACAGCCGCTCGAATCGCTCGGCTGGGGCCTGACGCTGTCGGTCGCCAGCTCGGCGATCAACGGGCTGCTGGCCTGGCGGATGATGGCCGGCGCGCGGCAGCACCGCTCGATCGTGCTGGAGGCCGACGCGCGCCACCTGATGACCGACGTGTGGACCTCCGCCGGTGTCGTCGCCGGCCTGCTGCTGGCCAAGCTGACCGGCTGGCTGTGGCTCGATCCGCTGCTCGCGATCGGCGTCGCGCTGAACATCCTGCGCGAAGGCGGGCACCTGGCGTGGCGCTCGATCGAGGGGCTGATGGACAGCGCGGTCGAGCCCGAGATCCGCGAACAGATCGACGGCACGCTGGCGCAGTTCGCCCCCCACCCGATCCGCTTCGACCACGTCGTCACGCGGCGCGCGGGGCAGCGGCGCTTCATCGACATGCACATGCACGTGCCGGCCGACTGGACGCTCGGTCGCGCGGCCGCGCTGCGCGCCGATGTCGAGCAGGCGCTGATGCATGACGTGCCCGGCTTGCGGGCGTCGATCCAGCTGCTGCCGACGAATGTCGAGGCGCAGTCCGCCGACGGGCTGGCGCGATGATCTCCATCACGCAGCGGGTGTCGCAGGCGCGCGTCGAGGTGGCCGGGCAGGTGATCGGCGCGATCGACGCCGGCCTGCTGGTGCTGGTGTGCGCCGAGCCGGACGACACGCCGGCGATTGCCGACAAGCTGGTCGCGAAGCTGCTGAAGCTGCGCATCTTCGGCGATGAGAACGGCAAGATGAACCGCAGCGTCACCGACATCGGCGGCGGGCTGCTGATCGTCAGCCAGTTCACGCTGGCGGCCGACACCTCGGGCGGCAACCGGCCGAGCTTCACTGCCGCGGCGCCGCCGGCGTTGGGGCGTGAACTCTATGAGCGGGTGCTCGCCACTGCGCGGTCACAGCACCCGAACGTCGCCAGCGGCGAGTTCGGGGCGGACATGAAGGTGCACCTCGTCAACGACGGCCCGGTGACCATCCCGATCACGTTGCGGGCCTGAAACCACTCAGTCGGCGTACTGCCCGGCGGCCTTGATGATCGGGCCCCACTTGTTGATCTCGGCCTCGACGAACTTCTTGTGCTCCGGGCCGTTCACGCGCGCGTCGGTCATCACGACGGCGCCCAGGCCTTCTTCGCGGTGGATGAAGTCGGGGTCCTTCAGCGCGATCTTCAGCGCCGCATTGATCTTGTCGGTGACGGCCTTCGGCGTGCCCTTCGGCGCGTACAGCGCGTGCCAGATGCTGACGTTGAAGCCCTTCAGCCCCGATTCGTCGAGCGTCGGCAGCTTGGCCAGCGCCGGCGTCGTCAGGCGCTTGGTGCTGGTCACCGCGAACGCCTTCACCTTGCCGCCGGCGATCTGGCTGGTGGTGTTGGTGGTCTGGTCGCACATCAGGTCGACCTGGCCGCCGAGCAGGTCGGTCATCGCCGGGCCGGTGCCCTTGTACGGCACGGTCGTCATGTCGACCTTGGTCGTGCTCATGAACAGCAGGCCGCACAGGTGCGAGGCCGATCCGAGCCCGGCGTTCGCCAGGTTGATCTTGCCCTTGTTCGCATCGAGCCACTTGGTCAGCTCGGCGTAGTTGGTGGCCGGCAGCGAGGGCTTGCCGATCAGCGTCATCGGCACCTCGTTGATCATGCCGAGGTACTCGAAGTCTTCCAGCGTCTTGTACTGCATGTTGCGGTACAGCGCCGGCGAGGTGCTCATGCCGATGTGGTGCAGCAGCAGCGTGTAGCCGTCGTTCGAGGCCTTCGCGACCTTGGTCGCGCCCAGCGTGCCGCCGGCACCGCCGACGTTGTCGATGATGATGACCTGGCCGCCCAGCGGCTTGCGCAGCGCCTCGGCCAGGTCGCGCGCGACCTTGTCGGTCGGGCCGCCGGCGGAGAACGGGACGACGATGGTCACCGGCTTCTCGGGGTACTCGGCCAGGGCGGCGGTCGCCGTCAGCAGTGCGGCGCCGGCCAGCAGGAGTTTCTTCATGGTCGTGTTCCTTTCGAGCAAGCGTGTCGGTGAGTCAGAAGGCCCGAGCTTAAGGAAGCTCCGAGGCACCGGCATGGCGGAAACTACGTAACCCGGAGGCGACGCAAGGCCATTGGTAACGTGATGGTGGTCGGCTCAAGCAAGGTGGTCGGCCAGCACCCGGGCGACGTGCAGGGCCTCGCGCTGCGCACCGTCGGCGATCTGGTGCCTGCAGCTGGTGCCGTCGGCGACGATGATCGCGTCCGGCGCCTCGCGCACCGCCGGCAGCAGGCTCAGCTCGGCCATCTGCATCGACACCTCGTGGTGGCTCGCCTCGTAGCCGAAGCTGCCGGCCATGCCGCAGCACGAACTCTCGATCAGCGTCGGCTGCGCGCCGGGAATCAGCTTCAGCACGTCGAGCACCGGCTGGATCGCGCCGAACGCCTTCTGGTGGCAGTGGCCGTGCACCCGCATCGCCTGCGCCGCCGGCTTGAAGCGCGGCGCGAAGCGGCCCGCGATCGCCTCACGCGCGAGGAACTCCTCGAGCAGCAGCGCCTGGTCGGCCAGCACCTTGGCGTCGTCGCCCAGTCCCATCACCAGCATCTCGTCGCGCATCGTCAGCAGGCACGACGGCTCGAGCCCGACGATCGCGATGCCGCGTTGCGCGAACGGCAGCAGCGCCTTCAGCAGCTCGCGCGCATTCGCCTTCGCCCGCTCCGGCATGCCGGCGGCCAGGTAGGTGCGCCCGCAGCACAACGCCGCGCCCGGCCGGCTCGCGGCATGCACGGTGTAGCCGGCCGCCTGCAGCACGCGCACTGCGGCGGTCGCGTTCTCGCTCTCGAAGCTGCCGTTGAAGGTGTCGACGAACAGCACGACCGGCTTGTCGGCCTTCAGCACGTCGGCGCGCGTGGCGAGGCCGATGTGCGGCGCGACGCGCCGGAAGGTGTCGCGGCGAAAGCGCGGCAGGCTGCGCTTGGCGGACAGCCCGAGCCAGCGCTCGGCCAGCCCCTTGGCGCCGGGCAGCGTCTCGCGCAGGTTGAACAGCCACGGTGCGGCGCTCGCGAGCCGCGCATAGGCCGGCAGGTGCGCGATCAGCCGGTCCTTCAGCGTGTGGCCGTGCAGCGCCTTGTCGTGCGCGGTGAACTCGAGCTTCATCTTCGCCATGTCGATGCCGGTCGGGCAGTCGCGCTTGCAGCCCTTGCAGCCGACGCACAGGTCCATCGCGTCGCGCACCGCGTCGCTCGCGAAGCCCTGTTCGCCGAGCTGGTTCGACAGCGCGAGGCGCAGCGTGTTCGCGCGGCCGCGCGTCAGGTGCTGCTCGTCACGCGTGACGCGGTAGCTCGGGCACATGGTGCCGGCGTCGAACTTGCGGCAGTGCCCGTTGTTGTTGCACATCTCGACGGCCTTCGCGAAGCCGCCGCTCGTGTCGCCGCCGGTGCCGGGCGCGGTGGTGGTTTCGGTCGCCGGGTCGTTCTGGACGTTCCAGGCCGACCAGTCGAACACCGGCTTCAGCGCGATGGTCTTGTAGCCCGGCGCATAGCGGAACAGGCTCGCATCGTCCATCTTCGGCGGGTCGATGATCTTGCCCGGGTTCATCAGGTTGATCGGGTCGAGGTGCTGCTTGATCGCGCGGAAGGCCTCGTTGATGCGCGGCCCGAACTGCCATTCGATCCACTCGCCGCGGCACAGGCCGTCGCCGTGCTCGCCGCTGTAGGCGCCCTTGAACTTGCGCACCAGCGCGCTCGCTTCCTCGGCGATCGAGCGCATCTTGTGCGCGCCGCCGCCCGGGCCGCCTTGCCGCATGTCGAGGATCGGCCGCACGTGCAGCGTGCCGACCGAGGCGTGCGCATACCAGGTGCCCTTGCTGCCATGCCGGCGGAACACCTCGGTCAGCGCGTCGGTGTACTCGGCCAGGTGTTCGAGCGGCACCGCGCAGTCCTCGATGAAGCTGACCGGCTTGCCGTCGCCCTTCAGGCTCATCATGATGTTCAGGCCGGCCTTGCGCACCTCCCACAAGGCCTTCTGCGGCGCCTCGTCGCGCATCTCGACCACGCTGCCGGGCAGCTTCAGTTCGCCCATCAGCTCGACCAGCTGCTTCAGCTGCGCCAGCAGCACCGCCTTGTCGTCGCCGCTGAATTCCACCAGCAGGATTGCCTGTGGCTCGCCGATCAGCGCCGCGTCGATGGTCGGGCGGAAGGCCGGGTTCGCGCGCGACAGCTCGATCATCGTGCGGTCGACCAGCTCGACCGCGCTCGGGCCGAGCTTCACGATGTGCTGCGCCGAATCCATCGCCGCGTGGAAGCTCGGGTAGTTGACGACGCCGAGCACCTTGTTGCCGGGCAGCGGCGCGAGCTTCAGCGTCAGCGTGCGCGTGAAGCCGAGCGTGCCCTCGGCGCCGATCAGCAGGTGCGCGAGGTTGACGCTGCCGTCGCTGGTGTAGGGCCGCTCGCTCTGCGGACGGAAGATGTCGAGGTTGTAGCCGCCGACGCGGCGCATCACCTTCGGCCAGCGCAGGTCGATCTCGTCGCGCTCGGCGCTCGCCAGCTCGCGCACGAAATCGGCGATCGCGGCTTCTTTCGCGTCCAGCTGGTCGACGCGGCCGAAGCGCACGTTGCTGCCGTCGCTCAGCCAGGCCTCGGCCGCGAGCACGTTGTGCACCATGTTGCCGTAGGCGATGCTGCGCGAGCCGCAGGAGTTGTTGCCGGCCATGCCGCCCAGCGTGGCCTGCGCGCTGGTCGACACGTCGACCGGGTACCACAGCCCGTGCGGCTTCAGGAACGCGTTCAGGTGGTCGAGCACGATGCCGGGCTCGACCTGCACCGTCATCGCGTCGCGGTCGAACGCGAGCACGCGGCGGTAGTGCTTGCTGGTGTCGATCACCAGCGCCGCGCCGGTGGTCTGGCCGCACTGCGAGGTGCCGCCGCCGCGCGGCAGCAGCGGGATCTTCAGGTCGCGCGCGATGTCGATCGCGATGCCGATGTCCTGCGCGGTGCGCGGCACGAACACGCCGACCGGCATGATCTGGTAGATCGACGCATCGGTCGCATAGCGGCCGCGCGACGCGATGTCGAACAGCGTCTCGCCCTGCGTGTGGGCAGAGAGCCGCTTCGCCAGCTCGGCGGCTTCGGGCGACCCGAAATCGCGCAACGAGCGCCCGGCCTCGCGGGCGACATCGACATCGACCAATGCAGTCATGCGGACACCTTCGGGGAGGAATCGAGTTCGCCGTGCTTCATCAGCTCGAGCACCACGTCGCGCTTGTTCAGCAGGTGCTGCACCAGCAGCCGGTGCAGGCCGGCGCCATCGCGTGCCGACAGCAGTTCGATCATGCGCTCGTGCTCGCTCATCGCGCGCGCCCACTTGGCCTCGTCGCAGTTCGAGCGGAAGCGCAGCGCCTGCAGCCGGGCGTTCACCGTGCCGTAGGTCTGCGTCAGCACCGGGTTGCGCGCGGCCGCGTTGATGTGCTTGTGGATCACCGCGTTGATGCTGTAGTAGGTCGGCAGGTCGCGCCGCGTGTAGGCGGCCAGCATCTCGAAGTGCAGCGCGCGGATCTCGGCCAGCTCGGCGTCGGTGATGCGCTGCGCGGCCAGCTCGCCCGACAGGCCTTCGAGCCCGGCGATCACCTCGAAGGTGTCGGCGATGTCCTGCGCCGACAGCTCCATCGCGACCGCGCCGCGGTTCGGCAGCAGGTCCACCAGGCCTTCGGCGGCCAGCATCTTGATCGCCTCGCGCAACGGCGTGCGCGACACCTTCAGCTCCTCGCACAGCGCGCGCTCGTTGAGCTTGCTGCCCGGCGGGATGTGGTTCTCGACGATCAGCTGGCGCAGCCGCGTGCACACCTGTTGGTGCAGCACCTGGCGGGGGATGGAAATGATGTCGGCCATGGCGAGCTTTCTGAATTTGTATTCATTTTCTGTGCAGGTCGATGGTCATCATACGGATGCCATCGCGGGTGACAACCATTGACAAATGAATTTTGTATGCAAAACTAAATCGCATTCGGACCTCGTCAGGAGTCGTCATGATCGCGCTAGACCAGCATCCCAGCGGCCGTCATTTCCTGCAGATCCCCGGGCCCAGCCCGGTGCCGGATCGCATCCTGCGGGCCATGAGCCTGCCCACCATCGACCACCGCGGGCCGGAGTTCGGCGTGCTGGGGCTGAAGGTGCTCTCGGGCATCCAGCAGGTGTTCCGCACGCGCCACCCGGTGGTGATCTACCCGGCGTCCGGCACCGGCGCGTGGGAGGCGGCGCTGGCGAACGTGCTGAGCCCGGGCGACGCGGTGCTGATGTACGAGACCGGCCACTTCGCGAGCCTGTGGCAGAAGATGGCGCTGCGGCTGGGCCTGAGGCCCGAGTTCCTCGCGCTGCCCGGCACCGATGCGCTGACCGGCCTGCCGAACAGCTGGCGCCACGGCGTGCAGGCCGACCTGATCGAGCAGCGCCTGCGCGCCGATGGCGGCCACGCGATCAAGGCCGTCTGCGTGGTGCACAACGAAACCTCGACCGGCGTCACCTCCGACATCGCCGCGGTGCGCCGCGCGATCGACGCCGCGAAGCACCCGGCGCTGTTGCTGGTCGACACGATCTCGGGCCTGGCCAGTGCCGACTACCGGCATGACGACTGGGGCGTCGACGTCACCGTCAGCGGCTCGCAGAAGGGCCTGATGCTGCCGCCGGGCATCAGCTTCAACGCGGTCTCGCCGAAGGCGATCGAGGCCAGCAGGAAGGCCACGCTGCCGAAGGCCTTCTGGGCCTGGGACGAGATCATCGAGATGAACAAGTCGGGCTACTGGCCCTACACGCCGAACACCAACCTGCTGTATGGCCTGAGCGAGGCGCTCGACATGCTGCTCGACCAGGGGCTCGACAGCGTGTTCGCCCGCCACCAGCGCTGGGGCGAGGCGGTGCGCAGCGCGGTGCGGGCCTGGGGGCTGCCGATCCAGTGCGCCGACCCGGCGGTGTACTCGCCGGTGCTGACCGGCGTGATCACGCCCGAGGGCGTCGACGCCGACGTGCTGCGCAAGCTGATCCACCAGCGCTTCGACCTGTCGCTCGGCACCGGGCTCGGGCGGGTCAAGGGCCGCATGTTCCGCATCGGCCACCTCGGCGACTGCAACGACCTGACGCTGATGGCGGCACTGTCGGGCGTCGAGATGGGGCTGAAGCTGTCGGGCGTCGTCACCGCGGGCAGCGGCGTGCAGGCGGCGATGGACTATTTCTCTTCGCATCCACAGAGCCCGGCCCTGAAGGCCGCTGCCTGAAGACACCGCATCCCATAACAGTCAAGGAGGTTCGCATGCAACGTCGTTCGCTACTCCAGGCCGCGGCCGGCACGGTCGCCAGCCTCGGGGCACCGCGCCTGTTCGCGCAGGGACTGCCCTCGGGCCCGATCCGCATCATCGTGGGCTTTCCGCCCGGCGGCGGCACCGATGCGCTGGCCCGCGTGCTGGGCCAGAAGCTGGGCGTGATGTGGGGCCAGCAGGTGATCATCGAGAACAAGGCCGGCGTCGCGGGCGTGCTCGCGGCCGACTACGTGGCGCAGCAGCCGAGCGACGGCAGCACGCTGCTGATGGCGCACATCAACAGCCATGCGCTGGCGCCCAGCCTGCAGCCCAAGCTGAACTACAACGTCGAGCGCGACTTCGTGCCCATCATGCTGGTCGGCGTCACGCCCAACCTGCTGATCGCCGGCACGATGCAGCCGGCCGTCACGGTCAAGGACATCGTCGCGCTGTGCAAGGCCAAGCCCGGCGAGATCAGCTTCGGATCGGCCGGCTCGGGCTCGGCGCAGCACCTGGCGCTGGAGATGTTCAAGCTGAGTGCGAAGGTGAATGCGCTGCACATCCCGTACAAGGGCAGTGCGCCGGCCATCACCGACCTGATCGGCGGGCAGATCAACTACTGCTTCGAGACGATGACGGCGGCCACGCCGCATGTGAAGGGCGGCAAGGTGATCGCGATCGCGCAGACGCGCATCAAGCGCGCGAAGGGCCACCCGACGGTGCCGACCATGGCCGAGCAGGGTTTCCCTGACTTCGAGGCCACCACCTGGTACGGCCTGGTCGGCCCGGGCAAGCTGCCGAAGGGGCTGGCGCAGAAGATCAACGAGGACGCCAACAAGGTGATGGCGATGCCCGACGTGCAGGAGCGGCTCGACAGCTACGGTGCCGAAGATGGCGGCGGGTCGTCGGAGAAGTTCACCGCGTTCATCCACACCGAGATCGCGAAGTGGGCGAAGGTGGTCAAGGAAGGCAACGTCAAGTCGGACACCTGATCAGTCGTATTTGCGCGCGTCCTCGATGACGCGCCCGTCGTTCGGCAGGCTGCCCGGCGCGCACAGCTCCACGTCGCCGCGCAGCTTGGTCACGTCGCGGATCGCGTCGGCGATGCGCGTGGCCAGGCCCTCGGCACCGCCGGCCACCTCCACCCGCAGCGTCATGCGGTCGCTCGCCATCTCGCCGCTGACCACCAGCCGCGCCCGCGCGATCTCCGGAAAGCGCCGCAGCACCTCCGCCACCTGCGACGGGTGCACGAACATGCCGCGCACCTTGGCCGTCTGGTCGGCGCGCCCCATCCAGCCCTTGATGCGGGTGTTGGTGCGCCCGGTCGGGCAGCGGCCGGGCAGCACCGCCGACAGGTCGCCGGTGCCGAAGCGCACCAGCGGGTAGTCCGGGTTCAACGTCGTGACCACCAGCTCGCCGACCTCGCCCTCGGGCACCGGGTCGCCGGTGCCGGGCCGCACGATCTCGACGATCACGCCTTCATCGAGCACCAGCCCTTCGCGGGCCTCGGTCTCGTACGCGATCAGCCCGAGGTCGGCCGTCGCATAGCACTGGTAAGCCTCGATGCCGTGGCCGCGCAGCCAGTCGCGCAGCGCCGCTGGAAAGGCCTCGCCGCTGACCAGCGCGCGCCGCACCGAGCCGAGCGATCCGCCCGCCTCGAGCGCCTTGTCGACCAGGATCTTCAGGAAGCTCGGCGTGCCGACGTAGCCGTGCGGCCGCAGCTCGCGCATCGCCTGCAACTGCAGCTCGGTGTTGCCGACGCCGCCAGGGAACACGGTGCAGCCGATCGCGAGCGCGCCGCCTTCCATCATCGAGCCGGCCGGCGTCAGGTGGTAGCTGAAGCTGTTGTGCACCAGGTCGCCGGCGCGAAAGCCGGCGGCATGCAGCGCGCGGGCCGCGCGCCAGTAGTCGGTGGCCTCGCCCTCGGGTTCGTAGAGGGGCCCGGGCGACTGGAACACCCGGCGCGCGCCGTTCGGGCGGCGCAGGCCGCGCCAGCCGATGGTCGAGAAGCCGCCGAAGACATCGTCGACGACACCGCTGCTGCGCTCGGCCTGCTGGCGCGCGAGCAGTTCACTCTTGCGCGTGACCGGCAGGGCCGCGAGTGCCGCGCGATCGGTCACGCGGTCGGCCTGCAGGCCGCTCGGCAGCGCGGCGAACGCCGGGGCATGGGCCTGCGCATGGGCCAGCAGCGCGGGCAGGGCGCTGAACAGCGCGCGCTCGCGCTCGGCCGGCTCGCGGGTTTCGAGGGCGTCGAAGAAGGCCGCCATCATTCGTCATCCGCCCAGCGGGCCAGGCGCTTGCGCATCTCGTCGACCAGCTTGCGCACGTCGGCGCCGCTCTTCAGCACCTGCGTGTCCCATTCCGGCGTCGTGATCGGACGGCGCGCGATGCGCGCGGTGATCGCTGCGGCATCGCTCGCGAGCTGAAGCACCGGCTTGCCTTTCCAGTCGAACGCCGCACCGCGCTCGGCCAGCGGCTTCAGCTCGCGCAGCTGGCGCTTCAGCGTGACCAGCGTCTCGTCGGGCTTGAAGGCCGGTGGCGCCAAGAAATCATCGGACATCGTCGTCTCCCTTCAGCTCAGCCAGCGTTTGCGGCGCTTGTAGCTTTTCACGTCGCGGAAGCTCTTGCGTTCCACGTCGTCCTTCGCGCCGCCGGTGCCGAGGTAGAACTCCTTCACGTCCTCGTTCTCGGCCAGCGCCTTCGCCGCACCGTCCATCACGACGCGGCCGTTCTCGAGGATGTAGCCGTGGTCGGCATAGCGCAGCGCCATCGCGGTGTTCTGCTCGGCCAGCAGGAAGGTCACGTGCTCGCGCTGGTTCAGGTCTTTCACGATCTCGAACACCTCCTCGACGATCTGCGGCGCGAGGCCCATCGACGGCTCGTCGAGCAGCACCATCTTCGGGTTCGCCATCAGCGCGCGGCCGATCGCGCACATCTGCTGCTCGCCGCCCGAGGTGTAGGCCGCCTGCGAGCCGCGCCGCGTCTTCAGCCTCGGGAAGTAGCCGTAGACCTTCTCCAACGTCTGCGCGATCGCGGCCTTGCCGTCGCGTCGCGTGTACGCGCCGGTCATCAGGTTCTCCTCGATCGTCAGGTGCGCGAAGCAGTGCCGGCCTTCCATCACCTGCACCACGCCGCGGTTCACCATCTCGGCGGTGGAGAGCGCCTCGATGCGGTCGCCGCGCAGCTCGATGCTGCCCTTGGTGACCGCGCCGCGCTCGCCCGCCAGCAGGTTGCTGACGGCGCGCAGCGTCGTCGTCTTGCCGGCGCCGTTGCCGCCCAGCAGCGCGACGATGCCGCCCTCGGGCACCTGCAGCGAAACGCCCTTCAGCACCAGGATCACGTGGTGGTAGATCACCTCGATGCCGTTGACGTTGAGCAAGACCGGCGCGTTCATGGCATCAGTTCCCACATCAGCTCTGGCAGTCCTCAGGCGTGCGGCGCGTCAGCTTCTTGTCGCCCGCGTACTTGTCCGCTGCCGCCTTCACCATCGGCTTCAGGATCTGCTCGTCGGCCTGGTACCAGTCGGAGCTGAAATTCCACTTGCTGCCGTCCCAGGTGTGCACCCGCGTCCAGCTGGTGCCCATGTGGTCCAGGCACGAGGTGCTGACCGGCCGCATCACGCCCGCGAAGCCGAGCGCGTCGAGCTTCTTCTGGTCGAGCGCCAGGTTCTCCAGCCCCCAGCGCACCTGCTCGCCGGTCATCACCTTGCCCTTGCCGTAGCGCTCCTGCGCGCGTCGCACCGCCTCGACGCCGAGCATCTGGATGATCAGCCCGCGCGTGTACAGCACCGAGCCGACCTCGTCCTTCGGGCCGGCGCCCTGGCCCTTGTCGTGCACGTACTTCAGGATGTCCTGGATCACCTTCGGCTGCTGGCCCGAGGTGTTCAGCGCGAGCGCGTTGTAGCCCTTGGCCGCATCGCCGACGTCCTTCACGTCCGGCTCGGCGCCGGCCCACCACACGCCGTACATCTTCTCGCGCGGGTAGCCGGTGGCGATCGCCTCCTTCAGCGCGGTCGAGTTCATCACGCCCCAGCCCCACAGCAGCACGTAGTCGGGCTTCTGCTGGCGCACCTGCAGCCACGCCGACTTCTGCTCGACGCCGGGCGCGGTCACCGGGATCTTCACCAGCTCGAAGCCGTGCGTCTTCGCGCGCTCTTCCAGCAGCGGCATCGGCTCCTTGCCGAACGGCGAGTCGTGGTAGACGAGCGCGATCTTCTTGCCCTTCAGCTTGTCGAGCCCGCCTTCCTTCTTGCCGATGTGCTGGATCAGGATGTCGGCGGCCGTCCAGTACGAGCCCATCAGCGGGAAGTTCCACTTGAACACGCCGCCGTCCTGCGACGCCGCGAGCCCGTAGCCGAGCGTGATCAGCGGGATCTTGTCGGCCGGCACCTTGTCGGTCAGCGCGAAGGTGATGCCGGTGGCCTGCGGGTCGAACAGCGTCACGCCGGGGCGGCCCTTCAGGCGCTCGTAGCATTCGACGCCGCGGTCGGTCGCGTAGCCGGTCTCGCATTCCTCGAAGCTCAGCTTGACGCCGTTGATGCCGCCGTCGCGGGCGTTGATCATCTTCAGGTAATCCTGCTTGCCGTTGGCCCACGGCGTGCCGTTGGGCGCGTAGGCGCCGGTGCGGTAGACGAGCAGCGGGAAGAACTGTTCCTTGGCCTGCGCCTGCGCGGCTGGCGCCGCAAGCAGGCCGGCCCAACCCACCGCGGCGATCGCGGCAACCCGTGCGAACGACTTGAATTCCATGTCTGTCTCCGTTGTGGTTGTTGAATGCGAGCTCAATGGGGGAAGGGCCACAGCCGCAGCTTCTCGCGCGCGGTCGACCACAGCCGTGCGAGCCCGTGCGGCTCGACGATCAGGAAGAACACGATCAGCGCGCCGAAGATCATCGACTCGAGGTGCGACGCGAGCGCGGTCGACAGCGGCATGTCGAACCAGCGCGGCACCTGGTTCAGCAGCAGCGGCAGCAGGATGATGAAGGCCGCGCCGATGAAGCTGCCGCTGATCGAGCCGAGCCCGCCGATGATCACCATGAACAGCAGCTGGAACGAGCGGTCGATGTTGAAGGCGGCCGGCTCCCAGGCCCCGAGGTGGATGAAGCCCCACAGCGCGCCGGCCACGCCGACGATGAACGAGCTGACCGCGAACGCGGTGAGCTTCGCGTACATCGGGCGGATGCCGATCACCGCGGCGGCGACGTCCATGTCGCGCATCGCCATCCATTCGCGGCCGATGCTCGCGCGCACCAGGTTCTTCGCGAGCAATGCGAACACGCTGACGAACACGAGGCACAGCAGGTACTTCGACACCGGCGATTCGATCGGCAGCCCGAACACGTTCAGGCCCGACACGCTGACCGAGCCGGACGAGGAGTTGTTGGTGAACCAGCTGATGCGCAGGAAGGCCCAGTCGGTGAAGAACTGCGCGGCGAGCGTCGCGACCGCGAGGTACAGGCCCTTGATGCGCAGCGACGGGATGCCGAACAGCACGCCGACGCCGGTGGCGCACACGCCGCCGAGCAGCAGCGATGCGATCAGCGGCATGCCCGGGATGCGCACCTGGAAGTTGTAGGCCGCGTACGCGCCGACCGCCATGAAGGCGCCGGTGCCGAGCGAGATCTGGCCGCAGTAGCCGACGAGGATGTTGAGGCCCAGGGCCGCGAGCGACAGGATCAGGAACGGGATCAGGATCGCGCGGAACAGGTACTCGGGGGCGGTCAGCGGCAGCACGACGAAGGCGACCGCCAGCAGCGCGAGGATCGCGATGCGGTCCTGCAGCACCGGGAAGATCTGCTGGTCGGCGCGGTAGCTGGTCTTGAACTGGCCGTTTTCTCTGTACAGCATGGTCTAGTCCGATTTCACTCAACCGTTCGCACTGAGCTTGTCGAAGTGCCGCGCGCACAAACCGTTCGCGCTGAGCCTGTCGAAGCGCTGTCCGCAGGCTTCGACAGGCTCAGCCCGAACGGGGTGGGGGTGACGGGCGCGCTGCGTCATACGCGGTCGATGATCTTCTCGCCGAACAGGCCCTGCGGGCGCACCAGCAGGAACAGCAGCGCCAGCACATACGCGAACCAGATCTCGATGCCGCCGCCCAGCATCGGCCCGAGGTAGATCTCCGACAGCTTCTCGCCGACGCCGATGATCAGCCCGCCGAGGATCGCCCCCGGGATGGAGGTGAGCCCGCCGAGGATCACCACCGGCAGCGCCTTCAGCGCCACCAGCGACAACGAGAACTGCACCCCCAGCTTGCTGCCCCAGATGATCCCGGCCACCAGCGCGACGATGCCGGCCACCGACCACACGATGACCCAGATGCGATCCAGCGGGATGCCGATCGACTGCGCCGCCTGGTGGTCGTCGGCCACCGCACGCAGCGCGCGCCCGGTGGCCGTCTTCTGGAAGAACAGCGCCAGCAGCGCGACCAGCGTGGCCGCGACCAGCGCCGCCACCAGGTCCTCCTGGCTGATCAGCACGCCGCCGTCGAACGTGCCCTGCAGCACCAGCAGCGGCTCCTTCGGCATGCCGACGTCGATCTTGTAGATGTCGTTGCCGAACAGCGTCTGGCCGAGGCCGTCGAGGAAGTACGCGATGCCCAGCGTCGCCATCAGCAGCGTGATGCCGTCCTGGTTGACCAGCCGCGACAGGCACAGCCGCTCGATCAGCCACGCGACCACCACCATCAACGCCGCCGCGGTGACGAAGCCCAGCACGTTCGCGAGCAGCTTGCTCTCGAAGTGGAACCACTGCGGGTACCAGCCGGAGAAGCGCGCCATCGCGAGCGCCGCGAACAGCACCATCGCGCCCTGCGCGAAATTGAACACGCCCGAGGCCTTGTAGATCAGCACGAAGCCGAGCGCGATCAGCGAATACAGCATGCCGGCCATCAGGCCGCCGAACAGGGTTTCGAGGAAAAAGCCCATCAGTGTTGAACCCCCAGGTAGGCGCGGATCACGTCGGGGTTGCCGCGCACCTCCGACGGCGTGCCGTCGCCGATCTTCTTGCCATAGTCGAGCACCACCACCCGGTCGCTGATGTCCATCACCACCCCCATGTCGTGCTCGATCAGCACGATGGTCGTGCCGAACTCGTCGTTCACGTCGAGGATGAAGCGGCTCATGTCCTGCTTCTCCTCGACGTTCATGCCGGCCATCGGCTCGTCGAGCAGCAGCACCTGCGGCTCCATCGCGAGCGCGCGGCCGAGGTCGACGCGCTTCTGCAGCCCGTACGGCATCTTGCCGACCGGCGTCTTGCGGTACGGCTGGATCTCGAGGAAATCGATGATGCGTTCGACCACGCGCCGGTGCTCGATCTCCTCGCGCTCGGCCGGCCCGAAGCGCAGCGCCTGCAGCAGCAGGTTGCTCTTCATGCGCAGGTTGCGGCCGGTCATGATGTTGTCGAGCACGCTCATGCCCTTGAACAGCGCCAGGTTCTGGAAGGTGCGCGCGACGCCCATCTCGGCCACCTGGCGCGAGTTCATGTGGCGGAAGGTGCGCCCGCGCAGCGCGATCGAGCCCTGCTGCGGTTGGTAGACGCCGTTGATGCAGTTCAGCATCGAGCTCTTGCCGGCACCGTTCGGGCCGATGATGGCGCGGATCTCGTGCTCGCGCAGGTCGAAGCTGATGTCGGTCAGCGCCTTCACGCCGCCGAACGACAGGCTGATGTTCTTCACGTCGAGGATCACGTCGCCGACCTGTCTTGTCATGCGGCGCTCCTGACCGCGGCGAAGGTCTTCGCGTCGGCGATGCGCAGGTCGGCCGCGACCATGCCGCTGCGGCCGTCCTCGAACTTCACCGCGGTCTCGATGTACTGCGAGGCCCGACCGCCGTACAGCGCATCGACCAGCACCTGGTAGCGCTCGCCGATGAAGCCGCGCCGCACCTTGCGCGTGCGCGTCAGCTCGCCGTCGTCGGCATCGAGCTCCTTGTGCAGCACCAGGAAGCGGGTGATCTGGCTGCCGGCGAGCTTCTCGTCCGCGGCGAGGTCGGCGTTGACCTGCTCGACGCAGTCGCGCACCAGCTCGTACACCTCGGGCTTCTGCGCCAGGTCGGTGTAGCCGGCGTACGGCAGGTTGCGGCGCTCGGCCCAGTTGCCCACCGCCTCCATGTCGATGTTGATGAAGGCGCAGACCTTCTCGCGCCGGTCGCCGAAGGCCACCGCCTCCTTGATGTACGGAAAGAACTTCAGCTTGTTCTCGACATATTTGGGCGCGAACATCGCGCCGTCGTTCGCGCCGCCCAGCAGCCGGCCGACGTCCTTCGCCCGGTCGATGATCTTCAGGTGGCCGTGCGCGTCGAGGAAGCCGGCGTCGCCGGTGCGGTACCAGCCGTCGGCGGACAGCACCTCGGCGGTGGCCGCCTCGTTGCGGTAGTAGCCCTTCAGCAACCCAGCCGAGCGCACCAGCACCTCGCCGTCGGCAGCAACCTTCAGCTCGACGCCGTCGATCGGCACGCCCACCGTGTCGGCGCGCGCCTGGTGGTCGGGTTGCAGGCAGACGAACACGGCGGTCTCGGTCGAGCCGTAGAGCTGCTTCAGGTTGATGCCGATCGAGCGGTAGAAGCTGAACAGGTCCGGCCCGATCGCCTCGCCGGCGGTGTAGGCCACGCGCACCCGCGACAGGCCCAGCGTGTTTCGCAGCGGGCCGTAGATCAGCAGGTTGCCGAGGCCGTACGCAATGCGATCAAGCAGGCCGAGGCGCTGCCCGTCCATGCGCGCCGGGCCGATGCGCCGCGCGAGCGCCATGCAGCGCCGGAACAGCCAGCGCTTGGGCGCACTCGCGTCTTCCATGCGGATCATCACGCTGGTGAGCAGCGCCTCGAACACGCGCGGCGGCGCGAAGTAGTAGGTCGGCCCGATCTCCTTCAGGTCGATGCCGACGGTGGCCGCCGACTCGGGGCAGCTGACGACGTAGCCGCAGGCCAGCCACTGGGCGTACGAGAACACGTTCTGGCCGATCCATGCCGGCGGCAGGTAGGCGAGCACCTCTTCGCGATCGGTCAGCCTGTCGAAGCGCGCGCCGGCGCGGGCCCGGTCGATCAGGCTCGCATGCGTGTGCACCACGCCCTTCGGGTGGCCGGTGGTGCCGGAGGTGAAGAACATCGCGGCCACGTCCTCGGGCCGGTTGCGCTGCAGCTCGTCGTCGACCTGCGTCGGGTGCGCGGCATTGAAGAGGCGTCCGGCGGCGACCAGCGCGTCGAGCGAGGCCAGGCCGGGCTCGTCGTAGTGACGCAGCCCGCGCGGGTCGTCGAACCAGATGTGGGCGAGAGCGGGACACTGCGGGCGGATCTCGAGCAGCTTGTCGACCTGCTCCTGGTCCTCGACCATCGCGAACGCGACGCCGGCGTTGACGATCGGGAACACGAACTCCGTCGCGACGGCATCCTGGTACAGCGGCACCGGGATCGCGCCGAGCGACTGCGCGGCGAGCATCGTCGCGTACAGCCGCGGCCGGTTCTCGCCGACGACGATCACATGCTGGCCGCGCTGCAGGCCGGCCTGCGCCAGGCCGCCGGCGAGCTCGCGGACCAGCGTGGCGAGCTGCGCCCAGCTCAGCGTCTGCCAGATGCCGAACTCCTTCTCGCGCAGCGCCGGGGCGTCCGGCCGTTGCGCGGCATGGTCGAGCATCAGACGGGGGAACGTCGTCAGCACCGCGTGTCTCCTTGTTGTGTCCTGCCGTTTGCGACGACTGTACGAACAAGTTTGACGCCAGGTTGTCGTTCTGACGACAATCTTCGGGACATCCCCCTTCGGTCTTACCCGCGGCTACGCGCCGATCGTGCGCAGGCCGTCGGGATTCTTCGCGATGACTTCGAGAAAGAGGTCGTCGCCCAAGCGCAGCTGGTGGAAGCGCATCTTCGGGACTTGGCGAACAGTGCCTGCCTGAGATCGAGGCTTCCAGGTCGGGGCGCTGGTGCAGTTTCAGGATGGTGGTATGCACAAGTCAACGGAGACATCGTTCAACCGCTGAATTCCAGTCTGGTAGAAGCCGCCTTGCGCGCTGCACCTGCAATGGCAGCGCCGCCAAGACACGGCGTCCAGGGCGCGACGCCGCCCAAATTGCCAACAGTCATCGTGAAGCGTCGACGCCTCACCATCGCCCGCACCTGAACTCAGCTCGCTGGCGATGACGAACGGCCTCACTACTCAACCTGGGTGCTACGCATTGGATGGACTTCGCGGCTTACTCCCACGGATTAGTCAATGACTTGCCGGGAGCTCCTGAAGAAAGCGCCACTACGTCTTTTCCATAGTCCAGCACGAGAAGCGCCTGAGGTACAGAGTAGCTTGGCAGCAGATGACAACTAAGCCTCGCCGTTAAAGTGACGTCACCATTGAGCGTGTCGGCAGAAGCATCCAATACGACCTCGCCGACGCGACTACAGGTGCCGGGATTCCGCGGGTCGAAGAGGTTGGCGTCATGCAACTCGACGAACCATACCAACCGCGGCAGTTCGATCGTTCGATACCAGTCCTTCAGCACTGGGTCGAGTTCTCCGTCCTCCAGTGCCCACCGCCTGAAGGCATGACGGCGAACCAGGAAAGTTCGCAACACGATATCGATCTCGGGACTCAGCCGCAGCACCTGCTTGGATGTGTCGTACCGCGAAAGCAGGACGCAGGTGAAGGCCAATGCCTTCAATGCCGCTTGCTCAGCCTCCTTCGCGGTCATGTGCACGGTTTCCGGCAGTGGAATGATGAGGTTCTTAGCGTGCTCGAGACAGTAGTCGTTTGACTTGGGATCGCCCTTCGCTATCGGCAGGTACGGTCCAGTGTTGTCGTTGTGAATGACAAGCGCCTCAATCCAGTCGGATGCCGGTCTGCAACGAATGCCGAGTGGCGTCACGGTCCGGCTTGAATCGACGACCGGCCTACCAGCGAGCTGACGTCCAATACATACAACTGCATGACCACCACTGCGAGGGAATAGGGTTCCGATTACTGGCAATCCAGATTCGATGTACGGCGCCGCCTGCTCGATGACCTGGGCTGCAGTCGGCGTCACACCAGGCGGTAGGGGGTCACAAGTGAGGGTCAGCGGATCGTGACCAGACGAACGAACTGCCTCGAGCATCTGTTCGATGACAAGGCCTTGTCTGCCCGGAAACACGCGATCCAGCGCCAAGTACCGGGTGGCGGCACGCGTGAGGTCGGCCGGGTTGTAGGCGGTGTTCCCCACTCGCTTCATTTGGGTACGCAGCGCAATCCAGATGCTGGCCTGCGCACACGCGCCGACTGCGTTGTCCTGCTGCAAATAGGGTGTGCCACATACCTGGAAAGTTCGTCCGGCGATGTGCACAGGAAATCGCTCGTGGCAAGTCACATCCGCTGCGTTGGATGGCATCAGGATCGATGCACCGATCGGTGCGTGTCGAAGTGGACGGATTGTGACGAAGCCCAGGTATTGCCGATCGGGGTCGGCCAGGGTGTCGAGAAATGCGAGCACGGCCCGGGCGTCGAGAGCTAGGCCATTTTGGAGAACAGGTGCTGGAGCACCAAACGCATGCAGGCGTGTACAGAGTCTTGAAATGACTCGGTGCTGCTTGCTGTAGAAGGCTTCGTGTTCGGCCAGAAAATCGGGATCCCGTACGGATTCCTGGACGAGCAGTGTTTGCGCACCGATCTTCCGCAGATGCTGGACTACGTGCTGGAAAGGAACGATCGGTTGCCCGATGAGCGCAAACGCCTGCATTTCTGATGCAGGAGGCGCGATGGCGCGAAGAAGCTCAGATTCGTCAGCGATCGACGCGAAGTCGATGAATCGGTAGCGAAGGCCCATGCGCGCATTCTGCACGCACAAACCGTCTAGCTACTCAACGCACGGTCAGACGCAAGTTCTCGATCGGCACCGTACGTTCCCGCTCCCGCAGCGCCAGCACGTCTTCAAGCATTGCGTTGGAGAGCAACTCGTTGAGCTTCGCACTCAGCTGAGGCGGTATAGGCACGGCTTGGCCAGGCTTGGCGAGAGTCTGCTCGACCATCGACTGACCAAGATCTACAGCAAACTCCAGAGCGCCACTGTCGATGTTCGGCATGATCGGGCTCCTAGGTTTGGCGGGTAAAAATCCGGGATTATGAGCGGAAGACTGTCAGCTTGTCCAGAGAGCATCGCCGTGGCTTTGCTCAAAGGAACACTAGCACATCGCTGTGCGACCCGACAGTGAAGTTTCCATGGCAATTTCTGTTCCTGAAGAGAGGAAAAGGGAGCCATAGCTCCCTCTCCTCCCCCCACTGAACAGGTCGCCGGCGGGCCCGTCAAGGCAGCAGCCGTTTCCACCATACCTGCAACTTCTGCAGCAATGACTGATGCGGCGAGGGTAACGGTGGGGTCTCTCGATGCCTTGCGGGCAACTCACTCTGCTGGTCGTAATACTTCTGTTTGCGGATCTTGTCGCGCCGGCGCCCGCGCGCGATGGCCTCGTCGGACATGTCGCGAGCCCATACGACAACACCATCCCAAATGAAGTAGTGCGACCGACAAGGGAAGGCCCAGTTTCCGACGGACGGAGACAGGCTCGCCCCGCTTCGGTCGAACGAAATCGACCAGTCTGTCGGCGAAAGGGGCGTAATGACCTCACGCCCACATCCGCACGCACAGAGGTGGCCGGCCACGTCCCTGTCCGCTGTGACGTACAGGGTGTTGGGCTCCAAGACCTCCGGAATGGAGCCCACCACCTCGTGTTTGAATCGCGCCTGCTTCACCGCTGCTCCAGCCGGCTGAGCTGGTTCAGGTTCACGCTGAACGTCGTCTCGTATTCGTCGTGGTCGTCCAAGTAGAAGCCACACATTCGCTTCCACTTCGCGACCGCCAGCGCTGCGTTCAGGCAGTTGAAGTCGGCGACCTGGATGTTTGACGCGTACAGCTCCTCATCGCGGTCCGCCTTGGGGATGCGGGCGAGCGCGATGTCGCGGGTCGACGGCGTGCTGGCCGTCACGCGGCAGGTGCCCCAGATCGACTCCTGGTCATGGGAGAGGTTCAAGCCCATGCCGACATCGATCACCTTCACCCCCGTGTTGGCCAGGGCGCGCAGCACGAGCTGTCGGACGTCTCCGCGGTCGACGCACAAGAACACATAGTCGAAGCCCGCGAGCTCCATCACGTTGTCCTCGTGGATCATGACCTCGTGGGGAACCACGCCACGACGCATCGTCGAGTAGTGCTCGCTGAGGTACTTTACCTTCGTGATCCCGCGGTCGAGGGTCTCCCGTGAGATGGCGCCCGGGAAGCGGAAGGCATTGTGCGGTCGCAGCATGTCAGCGTCGAAGAGGTGGATCTCCACGACATGAGTCTTGGCCGCCAAGTCGAGTGCGTAGCTTCCGGTTCCACCCAAGCCGACGAATGCGATCCGCTGCTGACGGAAGCGCGCCGCCAAGCGCTGGATGCCCGCGCGGCTCGACGCAGTGTCCTGGTACAGAAACACTGAATCGTCCTCGATGGGCTCACGTGTTCGGAACGTTCGCGCGTCGACGCTGGCGTCCAATGCCCTGGCCTGGCTTGAGATGACTCGCACGTAGCTGGTGACCTTCTCGTAGTAGCTCTCGTAGTGGCCACGCTTGGGCTTGTTGGAGAACCAGTGCTGAGCTGTAACCCCTTCGGCCAGCTTGTACTCGCCGCTCTGGCAGCGGATTTGTACAAGGTCAGTGCCGTCCGCCTTGCAGGGGTGCTCCCCGATGAAGTGGACCTGGTGCGTGCTCGGGCGGCCGAGCACGTCCGGGGTCGACGTGCTCAGCTCGGACACGATCACACCGCGTGCCACCTCCTTCTTGGAGTTGACGTACGGCACCGAGTGGACCAGCAGGTGGCCGGACCGGATCTCGATTTCGTAGCCCTCGTTGATCAGGCGCTGCAGCTCGGCGTTACGACTTATCAGTAGGCGTGACATAGAACTTCATCCCTTCCTTGACGATGACGGACTGGCCTTCAACCAAAGAACCATTGGGGTTCTGGCGGGGACCAGAGGCGTAGTCGATCGAGTAGATGATCAGATCGCTGGGCACCGCTTCGGGGTAGCCCAGCTTGACCACGTCCCAATAAGTCAGCACGCGGCGGTCGACCTCGCGATCGCGGGAATTGACCTTGATCGTGATCCGAATCGGGCGCGTGATGAATCGTTCGGTGCCCGGCTGCGCGAGGTCAACCATTTCCTTGTCCTCGATCACGCGGTCATGGCCACCCGCAGCATCGAGCCAAACGTCGGTGGTCTCGCTCGGCACGCCTGCGAGCCGCTTGATCGTTCCACCCGAGATGTGCGACGCGCCCCAGTCGAACGCGCGCTCATCCAGGAAAAAGCGGAACGAGCGGTCGCTGCGAAACACGAGGAACTTCTCGACGCCGGCGCTGCGCAGATCCACGGTTCCCTCCGGGCGAACCACTTCCAGCACACCATCGCCCAGGACTTGGAAAACCAGGAAGTCGCTCGCGGGGCGCGCGCCAGCGGCCGCCAGGATCTGGCCGCCGGTCACCACCGGGTCGTCGACGACCTTGGGGACGAATTGCATGGACTGATCGCCGATCTGAATTCCGAACGGCCCATGCTCACGGACGGGACGCCCGGCCGACACGGCGGCGTAGACGTCTTCAACATTTTCTTCAAATTGCTTGCCCATCTGCAGCTTTCTGTTGGTCACGCGGAGAGCCGCGCACTTCGATTTCGCGCTTGCTCAACGAGACCGCTGCTGAGCGCTTGATGCAACTATGAACAAGCATGCTAAGTTTGTCAAGCACATCAAGCATGCTTCCAAAACTTAGCGGTAGCGCCTAGACTCACGTCAGGCGGGTATCCGTGGGAAGTCCCGGGTGCTGTCGCCATCACAGACAGCCCGTGAAAGTCACCTTAGGTCAGTACCTAGCGTCGATCCGCAACGACAGGAAGATGTCGCTCAGGCAGGTCGAAGAGGCCAGCGGCAAGGAGGTCTCGAACGCCTACCTGAGCCAGCTCGAGAACGAAAAAATTCTGCAACCGAGCCCGACCATCCTCAACAAGCTGTCCGAGATCTACAAGATCGACTACACCACGCTGATGGATCTCGCCGGCTATCTGCCAGCGGCCGCAACACGTGGTGATGGTGAGCGTCACGGAAGAATCGCCACCTTTGCTGAGCACAACTTGACCCAGGATGAGGAGGCGCAGCTCTTGAAATTCTTGAAGTTCATGCGCTCGGAGAAGGGCGGTTGATGAAACCCGACGACAGCAGTCTTCAATCGTTTGAACTGGCCGCTGTCGAACGACAGGCTCAGGACCTGCTCAATCGCGCGTCGGCATGGGGGCGATTCCCCACACCAGTCGACGACATCCTGGGCGCAGCAAAGCTGCGCGTGGCATCCAAGGGGATGTTTGATGCCGCTGCGTTCCTCGCGTACGTCAAGAAGAAGACGGTCGAGGCGGCGCAGACGCTGAAGTCCGCCCTGTCCAAGGTACTCGGGCTCTACGACGCCAACGAGCAAATCATCCACGTTGACGAGAGCGTCGGGGTGTCCAAACAGACTTTCCTGAAGCTGCACGAGACTGGGCATCACGAGCTGCCGGCCCACAGAAAGATCTTCCGGCTGTTCCAGGACTGCGAACGGACCCTGGCGCCCACCATCGCGGACCAGTTCGAGCGCGAGGCCAACAACTTTGCGCGCTACACCCTGTTCCAGGGCGCGGCCTACAAGCAGATGGCCGCCGACATGCCCATGGCCGTGAAGACTCCGATCACGCTTTCTAAGAAGTTCGGCGCTTCCGTCTATGCGTCGGCGCGCGAATTTGCGAGAACCAATCACCGAGCCTGCCTCGTCTACATCTTGGAGCCCATCCAGTTGGCGCCGGGTGTTCCAGCACATGCAGACGTGCGTCGCATAGAGGGCTCACCGGCCTTCGCGCAGCAATTCGGCATTCCCAACGATGAGCGGATCGATGTTTCACACGCGCTAGGCCACCTGCTGCCCATAGGCCGGAAGATGACCAAGCCAACGCAACTGGTGTACAGCGACCGCAATGGCGACAGACACGAATGCCTCGGCGAGGCGTTCGATACGACCCACAACGTGCTGCTCCTCATCTACCCCACGCGAGCACTGTCCGGATCACTCATCGCCCTGCCAGAGCAATATCAAAGTCTGCTGACGAAGTAGTACTTGGCGATGCGAGGTCTTCCCGCAGAGAACGAAACCCATCACCGAGTCGCATTCCAGAAGGCCGTCGTCATCTTCATGACTCGCTCGCCCTCCGTAGCTACATAGACTGTCGTCGTTCCCAAGGAGGCATGACCGAGCAGTTGCTACTCGATCTCAATCCTGATGGCCTTGCTCAGAGCGTGCGACGCAGGAGTACATGTTGCCGAGGATCGTCACGATGACGAATCTGACGGTCCATGGCAACTGCGTGCGCTCAGCCAACGGAGGGTCGAGTGTCCGATCTGGCGCAGGCTCTGGTTCGTGGCGCTCCCCGCCTGCTCCATGTGAACTTCGTTTGAAGGTCAGGGCATGATGCATGTGTGCGGGACATGCCGCGCGCAAGGACAGCGAAGCCGATTCCATGGGTGCAGCGATTCCATCGGGCGTGTCGAACCTGCCGGGAACGGGGCAGCCGCCGCTGCGGGTGCGCGCCCGCCAGGCCAGCGCCGACGAGCTGCGCGACATCCCGTGGCTGCAGTCGCTGCAGGCCGACGAACGCGAGCGTGCCGTCGACGACCTGAAGGTGGTGCAGGTGGAGGCCGGTGAGCTGCTGTGCCGGGTCGGCAAGCCGGCGACCTTCTGGTTCGGCGTGGTCGACGGCCTGCTGAAGATGAGCAACGACTCGGCGCTCGGCATGCCGATCACCTTCACCGGCGTGCCGCCCGGCGGCTGGTTCGGCGAGGGCACGGTGCTGAAGCGCGAGGTCTACCGCTACAACATCCAGGCGCTGCGCAAGAGCGTGGTGGCGGGCATCACGGTCGAGACCTTCCATTGGCTGATCGACCGCAGCATCCCGTTCAACCGCTTCGTGATGCAGCAGCTGAACGAGCGGCTCGGACAGTTCATCGGGGCGCGTGAGATCGATCGGTTGAACGATCCGGATGCGCGGGTGGCGCGCAGCCTGGCGTCGCTGTTCCATCCGGTGCTGTATCCGGGGGTCGGCACGCTGCTGCGCATCACGCAGCAGGAGCTGGGCTACCTGGTCGGGTTGTCGCGGCAGCGGGTCAACGAGGCGCTGCATGCGCTGCAGGCCGAGGGGCTGATCCGCATCGAGTACGGCGGGCTGCGCGTGATCGACCTCGAAGGCTTGCGGCGGCGGCTGCAGCGCCCCGCCGAGGCTGGCGCTACTCCTCCAGCTCCGCCTTCGCCATCTCCACATCCAGCCGCTCCATCGCATCGGCCGGATTGAAGGCGGCCGCATCGGCATACAGCTGCTCGGCCTCCTTCATCTTCTTGTCGCCCTCGAGCATCACCAGCCCGTTCGCGTACTCCACCATCGCGATCGCCGAATCCGGGTTCAGCTTCAGCGCGGTCTTGAACGCTGCAAGACCCGCCTCCTTGCTCGCCCCCTGCGTGCGCCCGAGCAGCGAGCCCACTTTGTCGATCACCTCGGCGTGGAAGGTGCCGAGCCCGATGTGCGCATCGGCATGCTTCGGCTGCAGCTTGATCGCCGTCTCGAGCGCGCCCTTGACCTTGCTGCCCAGCCCCTGCGTCAACGCCTTCGCGACGCTGATGCCCTGGCTGTAGCGGCCCAACGCGTAGGCCGACAGGTACCAGGCGTTCGCGTTCTTCGGGTCCTCGGCGGCTTGCGCCTCGGCGCGCTCGGCGACCTCCTGGAACAGCGCGAGCTTCGTCTTCTCGTTCTTCTCCAGGTAGTTCGCATAGATGGCCTGTGCCTTGTTGGCCACCGTGATGCCGGCACCGCCCGCCTTCAAGCCGGCCTCGGTCGCCTTCTGGAACTCGCCGGCATGGAACAGCGCCCAGGCGGCCAGCACCTTGTCGTCCTTCGGCAGCGGCTCGGCATCGCCGGCATGCAGCCGGGCCCACTTCTTCTTCAGGCTCGCGGCGTCGAAGCTGTACTCGGCGGCGTCGTACGGGAAAGCGGTCCACTTGGCCATGGTTGTCTCCTGGGGTCAGCGCTTCGGCAGCGCAGTCTGGTAGTTGCCGACCAGCGCGAGCAGGTGTTCGCGCGCAGCGGCATCGAGGTAGGGCGTCAGCAGGCTCAGCACATGGAAGGCACCACGCAGCAGCGCCGCGCCGGCACCCTCGGGTTCGAGCGCGCGGCGCGGGTCGCGCACGTACTCGTAGCTCAGCCAGTAGGTCAGCACCACCACCATCGCGGTGGCGACGGGTTCGGTCTCGCGGCTGTCGAAGGAGGACTTGCCGGGCTTGGTGATGGCGCCGCCGCGCACCAGGCCGGCGAGCACCGCACGCACCGCGCGCGATTTCTCGTCGAGGATCTTCTGGAACTGCGTCTCCAGCCGGCGGTTCTTCGACAGCAGGTCGTTCAGGTCGCGGTACAGGAAGCGGTACTGCCAGATCAGCTCGAACAGCATGTGGAAGAACAGCCAGGCGTCCTCGACATGGCGCACGTCGTCGGCCGCGCGCAGCAGCGAGATCAGCGATTGCTCGTAGCGGCCGAACAGCGTGTTGATCAGCTCGTCCTTGGCCGGGTAGTGGTAGTACAGGTTCCCCGGGCTGATCTTCAGCTCGGCCGAGATCAGCGTCGTCGAGACATTCGGTTCGCCGAAGCGGTTGAACAGGTCGAGTGCCACTTCGAGGATGCGCTCGGCAGTGCGGCGCGGCGGCTTCGGGTCTTTCGATGCGGTGGCCATCGTCGTTGTCGTTCTGGCGTGGAGCGCGGGGCAGGTCCCTTGCGCGGGCAATCTAGCACCAAGTGCCGCGCCGTCCGGCCGGTATTTGCCCGTGCCAGCAGGAATGGCGGGCGCTGCCTACAATCGCCGCCTCTTCCGGATCAACATGCCAGCCATCTCGTTCCAGCAGGTCAGCAAGACCTATCGCTCAAAGAGTGCGCACAACGAAGTGCGCGCCCTGTCCGAAGTCAGCATGGACATCGAGCCCGGCGAGTTCTTCGGGCTGCTCGGGCCCAACGGCGCCGGCAAGACCACGCTGATCAGCATCCTCGCCGGCCTGTCGCAGGCCACCAGCGGACGCGTGCTGGTGCATGGCCATGATGTCGTCACCGACTATGCCGCCGCGCGCCGCAGCCTGGGCATCGTGCCGCAGGAGCTGGTGTTCGACCCGTTCTTCACGGTGCGCGAGGCGCTGGTGATCCAGAGCGGCTACTTCGGCGTGCGCGGCAACGACGCCTGGATCGACGAACTGCTGCACCACCTCGGCCTGACCGACAAGGCGAATGCCAACATGCGCCAGCTGTCGGGCGGCATGAAGCGCCGCGTGCTGGTCGCGCAGGCGCTGGTGCACCGGCCGCCGGTGATCGTGCTCGACGAGCCGACCGCTGGCGTCGACGTCGAGCTGCGCCAGACGCTGTGGCATTTCATCGCGCGCCTCAACAAGGAAGGCCACACGGTGCTGCTGACCACCCACTACCTCGAAGAAGCCGAGGCGCTGTGCAACCGCATCGCGATGCTGAAGCAGGGCCGGGTGGTGGCCCTCGACCGCACCTCGGCGCTGCTGGCCGGCACCGCGAGCACGATGCTGCGCTTCAAGATGGATGCGCCGCTGCCGGCCTCGCTCGCCGCGCAGTCGCGGGTGACCGGGCGCATCGTGCAGATCAAGGCGCATGACGCGCACGAGGTCGAGACGGTGCTGGGCGTTCTGCGCGCCGCCGGCTGCCAGCCGGAAGACCTGGAGATCGGCCGCGCCGACCTGGAGGATGTGTTCCTCGACATCATGAACGGCCCCGAGGTGAAGGCATGAGCGCCGTTCCAGGGCTTCTCTCCGGCACGCGCACGCTGCTCTACAAGGAGGTGCTGCGCTTCTGGAAGGTCAGCTTCCAGACCGTGGCCGCGCCGGTGCTGACGGCCGTGCTGTACCTGCTGATCTTCGGCCACGCGCTGGAAGATCACGTCAAGGTCTATGGCACCGTCAGCTACACCGCATTCCTGATCCCCGGCCTGGTGATGATGAGCGTGCTGCAGAACGCGTTCGCCAACAGCAGCTCGTCGCTGATCCAGAGCAAGATCACCGGCAACCTGGTGTTCCTTCTGGTCACGCCGCTCAGCCACTGGGCCTGGTTCCTGGCCTACGTCGGCGCGGCGATCGTGCGCGGGGTGGTGGTTGGTCTGGGCGTGCTGCTGGTGACGGCATGGTTCGCGCCGCTGACGGTCGCGCAGCCGCTCTGGATCCTGGTGTTCGCGATCGCCGGGGCCGCGCTGATGGGGGCGCTCGGGCTGGTGGCCGGGCTGTGGGCCGAGAAGTTCGACCAGATCGCCGCCTTCCAGAACTTCATCGTGATGCCGATGACCTTCCTGTCGGGCGTCTTCTACTCGGTGCATTCGCTGCCGCCGGTGTGGCTGGCGGTGAGCCACCTGAATCCGTTCTTCTACATGATCGACGGCTTCCGGCACGGTTTCTTCGGCGTCAGCGACGTGTCGCCGTGGACCAGTCTGGCGGTGGTGGCGGGCAGCCTGGCCGTCGTCTGCGGGCTGTGCCTGCACCTCTTGCGCATCGGCTACAAGATCCGGAACTGAACAACCCGGATTGGCATCCGGGCTACGAGCCTGGGTGATAATCGCGCTCCTTATGGCCGACCCCACCCCCGACGACGTCCAGCGCTACATCGCGCAAGGGCTCGCCTGCGAGCACTTGCAGGTCGAGGGCGATGGCCGCCACTTCTTCGCCACCATCGTGTCGGCGGAGTTCGAAGGTGCCAGCCGCGTCGCGCGCCACCAGCGCGTCTACCAGGCCCTGGGCGATAGAATGCGCGAGCAAATCCACGCGCTGTCGATGAAGACCCTCACGCCCGCCGAGTGGGCCCACGCTGCCGAGCCCGCCTCGGTCCACCACCACCACTGAACCCAGCCGCAGTGTCCGCTGCGGCTGGCGGGCCTGCGGGTGCAGGTCATCCAGCCGTGTCGGGCCTGGGCGATTCCCACGCCATGGACAAACTCCTCATCCGCGGTGGCCGCCAGCTGAACGGCGACGTCACGATCTCCGGGGCCAAGAACGCCGCGCTGCCCGAGCTGTGCGCCGCGCTGCTGACGGCCGAGCCGGTCACGCTGACCAACGTGCCGCGCCTGCAGGACGTCAGCACCACGCTGAAGCTGCTGCGCAACATGGGCGTCAGCGCCGAGCGCAGTGAATCCGAGCCTGACACCGTCTCGCTGAACGCCGCGGCCGTCACCTCCCCCGAAGCCCCGTACGACCTGGTCAAGACGATGCGCGCGTCGATCCTGGTGCTGGGCCCGCTGCTGGCCCGCTTCGGCGAGGCCACCGTCTCGCTGCCGGGCGGCTGCGCGATCGGCTCGCGCCCGGTCGACCAGCACATCAAGGGCCTGCAGGCGATGGGTGCCGACATCGTCGTCGAGCACGGCTACATCATCGCGAAGACGAAGCGCCTGAAGGGCGCCCGCATCACGACCGACATGGTCACCGTGACCGGCACCGAGAACCTGCTGATGGCCGCGACGCTGGCCGAGGGCGAGACGGTGCTGGAGAACGCCGCCCAGGAGCCCGAGATCCGCGACCTGGCCGAGATGCTGATCGCGATGGGCGCGAAGATCGAAGGCCACGGCGGCAGCCGGATCCGCATCCAGGGCGTCGAGCGGCTGGGTGGCGTGCAGCACCGGATCGTTCCCGACCGCATCGAGACCGGCACCTTCCTGTGCGCGGTGGCCGCCACCGGCGGCGACGTCGTGCTGCGGCGCGCGCGCGCCGATCACCTCGATGCGGTGATCGACAAGCTGCGCGAGGCCGGCGTCACGATCGAATCCGGCGACGACTGGATCCGCGTGAAGAACGCGAAGCGCCCGCGCGCGGTGAGTTTCCGCACCAGCGAGTACCCGGCCTTCCCGACCGACATGCAGGCGCAGTTCATGGCGCTGAACTGCATCGCCGAAGGCTCGGCCAAGGTCACCGAGACCATCTTCGAGAACCGCTTCATGCACGTCAACGAGCTGGTGCGGCTGGGCGCGAAGATCGAGGTCGACGGCCACACCGCGGTGATGAACGGCGTCGAGCGCCTGTCGGGCGCCACCGTGATGGCGACCGACCTGCGCGCCTCCGCCAGCCTCGTGATCGCCGGCCTGGTGGCCGACGGCGAGACGGTGGTCGACCGCATCTACCACCTGGACCGCGGCTACGACCAGATGGAAGCCAAGCTGCGCGGCATCGGTGCCGACATCGAGCGGGTGAAGTGATGCTGACCCTTGCACTGTCGAAAGGTCGGATCTTCGACGAGACGCTGCCGCTGCTGAAGGCGGCTGGCATCGAGGTGACCGAAGACCCCGAGAAGTCGCGCAAGCTGATCCTCGGCACCAACCAGCCCGAGGTGCGCGTGGTGCTGGTGCGTGCGACCGACGTGCCGACCTACGTGCAGTACGGCGGCGCCGACCTCGGCGTGGCCGGCAAGGACATCCTGCTGGAGCACGGCGGCCAGGGCCTGTACCAGCCGCTCGACCTGCGCATCGCGAAGTGCCGCATGAGCGTCGCGGTGCGGGCCGATTTCGACTACGCCGCGGCCGTCAAGCAGGGCTCGCGCATCCGCGTCGCGACCAAGTACGTCGGCGTCGCGCGCGACCACTTCGCCGAGAAGGGCGTGCACGTCGACCTGATCAAGCTGTACGGTTCGATGGAGCTGGCGCCGCTGACCGGCCTGGCCGATGCCATTGTCGACCTGGTGTCGACCGGCAGCACGCTGAAGGCCAACCACCTGGTCGAGGTCGAGGAGATCATGCAGATCTCGTCGCGCCTGGTCGTCAACCAGGCGGCGCTGAAGCTCAAGCGCGAGCCGCTGCGCCGCATCATCGATGCCTTTTCCACTGCCATAGAGTCCCGACCATGAGCGTGAAGATCCGCCAGCTCACCACCACCGCCCCCGGCTTCGAGGCCGATTTCCAGCGGGTGCTGCATTGGTCGGCGGAGACGGATCATGCGATCGAGGAGCGCGTGGCCGCGATCCTGGCCGACGTGCAGGCGCGCGGCGACGCCGCGCTGCTGGAATACACGCAGCGCTTCGACGGGCTGACGGCTGCCTCGGTCGCCTCGCTCGAGATCACGCGCGACGAGCTGCAGGCCGCGCTGCACGCGATCACGCCGGCGCAGCGCACGGCGCTCGAAGCGGCTGCCCAGCGCGTGCGCAGCTACCACCAACGCCAGCTCGACGCCTGCGGCCGCTCGTGGAGCTACCGCGACGAAGACGGCACGCTGCTCGGCCAGAAGGTCACGCCGCTCGACCGCGTCGGCATCTACGTGCCGGGCGGCAAGGCGGCGTACCCGTCCAGCGTGCTGATGAACGCGGTGCCGGCCAAGGTGGCCGGCGTCGGCGAGATCGTGATGGTGGTGCCGACGCCGAAGGGCGAGCGCAACGCGATGGTGCTGGCCGCGGCCGCGATCGCCGGCGTCGACCGCGTCTTCACGCTCGGCGGCGCGCAGGCCGTAGCCGCGCTGGCCTATGGCACCGCCACCGTGCCGGCGGTCGACAAGATCACCGGCCCGGGCAACGCCTACGTCGCGAGCGCCAAGCGCCGCGTGTTCGGCAAGGTCGGCATCGACATGATCGCCGGGCCGAGCGAGATCCTGGTGCTGGCCGACGGCAGCACGCCGCCCGACTGGGTCGCGATGGACCTGTTCAGCCAGGCCGAGCACGACGAGCTCGCGCAAAGCATCCTGCTGTGCCCCGACGCCGCCTACATCGCGCGCGTGGCCGAGGCCATCGAGCGCCTGCTGCCGGACATGCCGCGCCGCGACGTGATCCGCGCATCGCTCGAAGGGCGTGGCGCGCTGATCCACACCCGCAGCATGGAAGAGGCCTGCGAGATCAGCAACCGCATCGCGCCGGAGCACCTGGAGGTCAGCTCGGCCGAGCCGGCACGCTGGGAGCCGCTGCTGCGCCATGCCGGGGCGATCTTCCTCGGCGCGTTCACCAGCGAGAGCCTGGGCGACTACTGCGCCGGCCCGAACCATGTGCTGCCGACCTCGGGCACCGCGCGCTTCTCGTCACCGCTGGGCGTCTACGACTTCCAGAAGCGCTCCAGCCTGATCGAGGTCAGCGAGGCCGGTGCCCAGGTGCTGGGGCCGATCGCGGCCGAGCTGGCTTATGGCGAAGGCCTGCAGGCGCATGCCCGGGCCGCCGAACTTCGACTGAAAGGAAACCGTTGATGAGCGCCGCGCTGGAACAACGCATGAAGCGGGTGATCCGCCAGGACATCCAGTCGATGCACGGCTACGCGGTGCAGCCGTCGGCGGGGCTGGTCAAGCTCGACACGATGGAAAATCCGTTCCCGCTGCCGCCCGCGCTGCGCGAGGCCCTCGGCAAGCGGCTGGCCGACGTGGCGCTGAACCGCTATCCGGCCGAGCGCGGCGACCTGCTGCGCGCGAAGCTCGCCGAGCACGCCGGCATGCCGGCCGACTGCGACATCATGCTGGGCAACGGCTCCGACGAGCTGATCTCGCTGCTGGCGCTGGCCTGCGACGTGCCGGGCAACACGGTGCTGGCACCGCTGCCGGGCTTCGTGATGTATGCGATGTCGGCCAAGCTGCAGGGCCTGCCGTTCATCGGCGTGCCGACCACGGCCGATTTCGAACTCGACCTGCCTGCCATGCTGGCCGCGGTGCGCGAGCACCAGCCGGCGCTGGTGTACCTGGCCTACCCGAACAACCCGACCGCGAACCTCTGGGACGATGCGGCGATCGACGCGATCATCGAGGCCGCGTCCGGCCTGGTGGTGATCGACGAGGCCTACCAGCCGTTCGCCGCGCGCGATTCGATGGCGCGCCTGAGGCGCCATGAGCATGTGCTGCTGATGCGCACGATGAGCAAGTTCGGGCTGGCCGGCGTGCGCATCGGCTACCTGATCGGCCGCAAGCCGCTGGTCGGCGAGGTCGACAAGCTGCGCCCGCCGTTCAACATCAGCGTGCTGAACTGCGAGGCGGCGCTGTTCGCGCTGGAGCATGTCGACGAGTACGCACGCCAGGCGGCGATCATCCGCAGCGAGCGCGACCGGCTGCTGGCCGCGTTGCGCGATCTGCCCGGCGTCAAGCCGTTCCCGAGCGAGGCCAACATGATCCTCGCGCGCGTGGCCGATTCGGCCGCCGCGTTCGCCGGCATGAAGGCGCGCGGCGTGCTGGTGAAGAACGTCGCCGGGCTGCACCCGCTGCTGGCCAACTGCCTGCGCCTGACGGTGGGCACGCCCGACGAGAACGTGAAGATGTTGCAAGCCCTGAAGGACAGCCTGTGATGAGCACCGTGGAACGCAAGGCGGAGGTGGTCCGCAACACCAACGAGACGCAGATCCGTGTCGCGCTGAACCTCGACGGCACCGGTGCCGCGAGCTTCCACACCGGCATCGGCTTCTTCGACCACATGCTCGACCAGATCGCCCGCCACGGGCTGATCGACCTCGACATCGACGCCAAGGGCGACCTGCACATCGACGGCCACCACACGGTGGAAGACGTCGGCATCACGCTCGGCCAGGCGATGGCCAAGGCGGTGGGCGACAAGAAGGGGCTGCGCCGCTACGGCCATGCCTACGTGCCGCTCGACGAAGCGCTGTCGCGCGTCGTGATCGACTTCTCCGGCCGGCCGGGACTGCACATGCGGGTCGACTTCAAGAGCGGCATGATCGGCGCGCTCGACACGCAGCTGGTCTACGAGTTCTTCCAAGGCTTCTCGAACCACGCCGGCGTCACGCTGCACATCGACAACCTGCACGGCGAGAACGCGCACCACCAGTGCGAGACGATCTTCAAGGCCTTCGCGCGGGCGCTGCGGATGGCGCTGGAGATCGATCCGCGCGCGGCCGGGGTGATCCCGTCGACCAAGGGCAGTCTGTAAATGGCACGCACCGTCGCGGTCGTCGACTACGGCATGGGCAACCTGCGCTCGGTGTCGCAGGCGGTGCTGCACGTGGCGCGTGGCGAAGGGGTCGACGTGATCGTCACCTCGAAGCCCGACGAGGTCTACGCCGCCGAGCGCGTCGTGCTGCCCGGCCAGGGCGCGATGCCCGACTGCATGCGCGAACTGCGCGACTCCGGCCTGCAGGAGGCCGTGCTGCACGCCGCCGCCAACAAGCCGCTGATGGGCGTGTGCGTCGGCATGCAGATGCTGCTGTCCACCAGCGAGGAAGGCCCGACGAACGGGCTCGGGCTGATCCCCGGCGCGGTGCGGCGCTTCCAGCTCGCCGGGCAGTTGCAACCCGACGGCAGCCGCTTCAAGGTGCCGCAGATGGGCTGGAACCAGGTCTGGCAGCGGGCCCAGCCGCGCGTGCACCCGATCTGGGCGGGCGTGCCGGATGGCGCGCACTACTACTTCGTCCACAGCTTCTATGCGCAACCGGCCGATCCGGCCGACAGCGCCGGTGAAACCGATTACGGCGTTCGCTTTACCTGCGCGCTGGCTCGGGATAACATTTTCGCCACGCAGTTCCACCCCGAGAAAAGTGCCGAGCACGGGCTTGCCCTGTACCGCAACTTCCTGCATTGGACTCCTTGACCACACGTCAGCGCTTTCCAGCGTGTTCCTTGCGACCTTCTCGGTTTGTTCGCTCACCTCTCCCCACCCCACTGATTCGGCCATGCTGCTGATCCCCGCCATCGACCTGAAAGACGGTCACTGTGTCCGCCTGAAGCAGGGTGACATGAACGACTCCACCACCTTCAGCGAGGACCCGGCCGCGATGGCGCGACGATGGGTCAATGCCGGGGCGCGGCGGCTGCACCTGGTCGACCTGAACGGCGCGTTCGCCGGCAAGCCGGTCAACGAGGCGGCGATCAAGGCCATCCTGGCCGAGGTCGGCGACGACATCCCGGTGCAGCTGGGCGGCGGCATCCGCGACCTCGACACCATCGAGCGCTATCTGGATGACGGCCTGAGCTTCGTGATCATCGGCACCGCCGCGGTCAAGAGCCCCGGCTTCCTGAAAGATGCCTGCAGCGCGTTCGGCGGGCACATCATCGTCGGGCTCGACGCGAAGGACGGCAAGGTCGCGACCGACGGCTGGAGCAAGCTGACCGGCCACGAGGTGGTCGACCTCGCGAAGAAGTTCGAGGATTACGGCGTCGAAGGGGTGATCTACACCGACATCGGCCGCGACGGCATGCTGAACGGCATCAACATCGATGCAACCGTCAAGCTGGCGCAGGCGCTGTCGATCCCGGTGATCGCGTCGGGTGGGTTGTCCGACCTGGCCGACATCGAGCGCCTGTGCGCGATCGAGGACCAGGGCGTCGAAGGCGTGATCTGCGGCCGGGCCATCTACACCGGCAACCTCGATTTCGCGCTGGCGCAGAAGCGCGCCGACGAACTGAACCACGCCTGATGCTCGCCAAACGCATCATTCCCTGCCTCGACGTCACCGGCGGGCGGGTCGTCAAGGGCGTCAACTTCGTCGAGCTGCGCGATGCCGGCGACCCGGTCGAGATCGCCGCCCGCTACAACGAGCAGGGCGCCGACGAGATCACCTTCCTCGACATCACCGCCACCAGCGACGGGCGCGGCCTGCTGCTGCACATGATCGAGGCGGTGGCCGCGCAGGTCTTCATCCCGCTGACGGTGGGCGGCGGCGTGCGCACGGTGGACGACGTCCGCACGCTGCTGAACGCCGGGGCCGACAAGGTCAGCTTCAACTCGGCCGCGGTGGCCAACCCGCAGGTCATCCGCGATGCGTCGGCCAAGTACGGCGCGCAGTGCATCGTGGTGGCGATCGACGCCAAGTCGCGCGAGGACGGCCAGCCCGGCTGGCAGGTCTACACCCATGGCGGGCGCCTCAACACCGGCCTCGATGCGGTCGAATGGGCGCGCACGATGGCCGAACACGGCGCCGGCGAGATCCTGCTGACCAGCATGGACCGCGACGGCACGCGCATCGGTTTCAACCTGCCGCTGACGCGCGCGGTCAGCGATGCGGTCGACGTGCCGGTGATCGCCTCGGGCGGTGTCGGCACGCTGGAGCACCTGGTCGAGGGCATCCAGCAAGGCGGTGCCGATGCGGTGCTGGCGGCCAGCATCTTCCACTACGGGCAGCACACGGTCGGTGAAGCGAAGGCCTTGATGGCCGCGCGCGGGATCCCGGTTCGCCTGTGAGGGCCGCGAAGAGGGGCACGACCGCCGCGAAGGTCGACAACCCGGACAAGGCCGGCAAACCTGGCAAGGCCGCGGCCCCGAAGGCAGGCCTGCCGCGCGAGGTACGCGTGATCGGCGGCGTGTGGAAGCGCAGCAAGCTGCCGGTGGCCGACGCCCCGCGCCTGCGGCCCACGCCCGACAGGGTGCGCGAGACGCTGTTCAACTGGCTGGGCCAATCGCTGGACGGCTGGCGCTGCCTGGATGCCTACGCCGGCAGCGGGGCACTGGGCTTCGAGGCCGCGTCGCGCGGTGCGGCCGAGGTGATGTTGATCGAGCGCGACAGCCGGCTGGCGCGCGGCCTGCGCGAGGTGCAGGAGCGGCTGAAGGCCGTGCAGGTGCGCGTCGAGGCGGCAGACGCGCTGGCCTGGATGGCGCGCAGCGCACCGGGCCGCTTCGAGCTGGTCTTCATCGACCCGCCCTTCGACGCCGATGTGTTCCTGCCGGCGCTGAAGGCCGCGGCGCCGCTGGTCGTCGACGGCGGCTTCGTCTATCTGGAGGCCGACCGGGCCTTCACCGAGGCCGAACTGGCACCGCTCGGCTTGGTGCTGCAGCGCCACGGCCGGGCCGGCGCGGTGCATTTCCATTTGCTGCGCCGCAGCTACACTGCGCCGCAAACGCCCGTGGAAACCGTGTGAGCCCGATCCGAAGGAGCCTGTCTTGACCTCTGTGACCCGCCTCACCGCCGTTTACCCCGGCACCTTCGACCCGATGACGCTCGGGCACGAAGACCTGATGCGGCGCGCCGCGCGCCTGTTCGAGCGGCTGATCGTCGCGGTGGCGGCCGGCCACCACAAGCGCACGATGTTCACGCTCGACGAGCGGCTGGAGATCGCGCAGGAGCTGGCGGCCAAGCACCCCAACATCGAGGTGATCGCGTTCCGCGGCCTGCTGCGCGACTTCGTGGTGTCGCATGACGGCAAGGTGGTGGTGCGCGGGCTGCGCGCCGTCAGCGATTTCGAGTACGAGTTCCAGATGGCCGGCATGAACCGCCAGCTGATGCCCGACGTGGAGACGGTGTTCCTGACGCCCAGCGACCACTACCAGTTCGTTTCCGGCACTTTCGTGCGCGAGATTGCCACCTTGGGCGGTGATGTCTCGAAGTTCGTGTCACCCTCGGTGCTTCGACGACTCCAGCAACGCGTCAAACCCGACGCTTGAACGTGCCTTCCGCGGGACCCGTGCCATGGCCTTGATGATCACCGACGACTGCATCAACTGCGATGTGTGCGAGCCCGAGTGCCCGAACCAGGCGATCTCGATGGGGCTGGAGTACTACGTGATCGACCCGGGCAAGTGCACCGAATGCGTCGGCCACTTCGGCGAGCCGCAGTGCGTGCAGGTCTGCCCGGTCGCCTGCATCCCGGTCAACCCGGAGCACGTGGAAACGCAAGAGAGCCTGTGGGACAAGTACCGGCGTCTGCAGGCGCAGGCCGCCGGTTGATCGTCAGCTGATCACTTCGCGGGCTTGCCCTTGGTGGCGGGCACGATGATGCGCACCTCGTCGTCGCCCTGACGGTCCTTCGCGGACTTGCTCTTCGTCTTGCCGGACTTGCCTTTGGCGACTTTTGTCTTCGGTGCCGAGGCCGCGTGCGCGACCGGTGCGAGGTTCATCGCGCTCGACGGCCGGACAGCGGCTTCACGTGCCAGCCGGTCCTGTTCCATCTTCAAGCCGGTCTCGGCCTGCTGGCGCGCCGCCGCTTCGGCCTCGGCGCGTTGCTTCGCGGTGCGGCCATCGCGGGCGTCGACCGCCTCGCCATCGGTGCACGGCAGTTGCGAGTAGACATTGCGGTCGGGGCCGCAGCGGTAGACCGTCGGCCCGGCCACTGCAGTCGCGCAGCACGCGGTCCACAGCATGGCGATCAAGGCGCGCTTCATTCGGATTTCTCCGCGGCGGCGCCAGGGGCATCGGGCGCCGCAGGCCGCGGCGGCTTCGGGCGTGGCGGCTTCGCGTTCAGCTTCATCGTCGCGCGCTCCATCTCGCCGGCGGCGATCAGGTCGAGCACGGTCATCGTCTTCGCGACCGTCTCCTCGATCGCGTCACGCGCCTCGGGCTTGGGCTTGCGCAGCACGTAGTCGATGACCTCGGCCTTCACGCCCGGGTGGCCGATGCCCAGCCGCAGCCGCCAGTAGTCGGCGGTGCCGAGTTGCGCATGGATGTCGCGCAGCCCGTTGTGGCCGGCATGGCCGCCTCCGCGCTTGAACTTGGCCTGGCCGGGCATCAGGTCGAGCTCGTCGTGGGCGACCAGGATTTCTTCGGGGGCGATCTTGAAGAAGCGCGCCAGCGCCGCCACCGACTTGCCCGACAGGTTCATGTAGGTCTGCGGCTCCAGCAGCCAGACCGGCCCGTCGGGGCGGTTGACCCGCGCGACCAGCCCGAAGTAGCTGCGCTCGGGCACGAGCGAGGCCTTCCATTCGCGCGCGACCGCATCGATCCACCAGAAACCGGCGTTGTGGTTGGTCGCTTCGTATTCCGGCCCGGGGTTGCCGAGGCCCACCATCAGTCGAATCATCCGCGGATTATCGACTGGGGGCCCGGCCCACCGGACCGGTACAGGTTTACTTCACTGCTTCACCAGAGGTGCCACGCCGTTCGCGAACGGCCAGCCCTGCGTCTCGTCGGTGCCGATCTCCCAGTCGAACGCGCCGCGGATCGTCGGGTGGTTGGCCTTGACCTGGTTCCAGGTGTCGATCGCCTGCTGGCGCGTCATGTAGTTCGTGACGCCGGCGTTGATGCCGAAGCCGACGACCACGTGCTCGGCGCCCAGCAGCCCGACCCATTCCTTGATGCTGTTGACGACGTAGGCCGGGTCGGCCAGGTTCGGGCCGTCGTAGTACTGCGGCGCGCAGTAGTCGATCGCACCGGCGTCCACCATCGACTTGCAGAACACCTTGTCGACCGAGTTCCACGGCGCCGGCGGCGCGCTGATGACGAAGCCGGGGAACTGGCGCTTGAGCTCCAGGCTGATCCAGATCATCTCGTTGGTGTCCGGCGCCTGGCTGCCTTCGAAGGTGTTCCAGTCCATGCCGTCGAGGCCGCCGAGCTGGTTCGCGATCCCGACCACGCTGTTGACGAAGGTCTGCGACTTGGTGCGGTTCGGGAAGCTCATGCCGTTGCCGGCACCGCCGACCGACAGGATGATCTTGCGGCCCTGCGTCGTGCGGGCGTACTGGATGTCGGCCTTCAGGTTGGTCGCGGCGCCGCGGCCATCCCCGGGGGCGCTCCAGGTGACCGCGCCGGTCGTGCCGGGCGAGCCGCCGACCGGACGGGCGGCGAACAGGTAGACGAGGTTGTAGTTCGCCGGCAGGTCGCGGATGCGCAGCGGCGAGGGCTTCCAGTCGGGGTAGTAGCCGCCGGCGACCTTGGCCGGCAGGCCGCCCGGGTTCCCGTTGCCACCGCCGTCGCAGGTGGTCGGCTGCCAGTACCAGGTGCTGATCGTCGGGTTGGTCGCGTCGCTGCCGTTCGCGGTGACGTTGACGAGCTTGTAGTAGTTGCCGTTCGGCGCGTAGCGCACGACCGTGCCCACCGTGCGGTAGACGGTGCCCTCGACCCAGTCGACGGCGCCGCAGCTCGTGGTCTGCGTCAGCTTGTACGACGAGACGAAGTCGTTGAAGCCCAGCGGCACCAGGTTGGCGTTGTCGGCGGCGAGCTTCAGCGAACGGCCGCCGTAGTTCGAATGCTCGAACAGCTCGACCTGGTAGCCGCTGCGCAGCTTGATCGACGACGCGCGGTCGTTCCAGGCGCTGCCGATCCAGCCGCTGCCGGTGCCGCTGCAGGTCGATGCGCCCTGGTAGTTGACGTGCTCATAGAAGCACACCGCGTCGGCGTCGGCCGCCTGCGCGGCGGGGGCGAATGCGCTCCCCAGCGCCAGCAGCGCGGCCCAGCCGGCCCGCCGCAGTGAATCGGTGATGGAAATCGACATGCTTGCTCCCCGGGGTTGGATGGGGCTGGACGGTAAGCCCATCGGCGGGTGCAAGACGTGTCTCAAACGTGACGACTGAAACCGCTTTCAATCTGCGTGCCCATGCAAGCGAAGCTTCGCTGAAAGCAAAAAAGCCCCGCCAAGGCGGGGCTTCGTGCGGGCAGCAGGCCGGAGGTCTCAGCCTCGGTTCTGCTTCTCGCTCTTCTTGGCCTTGGTCGGCGCGGCGGCCACCGGGGCCACGACCACCGGAGCGGCTTCTTCTTCGACCGGCATCGAGGTCGAGACGATCACCGGGTTCGGCTTGCCCTGCGTGACGACCTTGATGCCGTCGGCCAGCTTCAGGTCGCTGACGTGCATCGACTGGCCCTTGGTCAGTTCGGCCAGGTCGACCGTCAGGAACTCGGGCAGTTGCGAAGCCAGGCACTGGATCTTCAGTTCGGTGGCGACGTGGTTCACCAGGCAACCGTCGGTCTTGACGGCCGGCGAGTTTTCTTCGTTGATGAAGTGCAGCGGCACCTTCTTGACGATCTTGGTGGTGGCATCGACGCGTTGGAAGTCGATGTGCAGCACGATCTGGCGGAACGGGTGCATCTGGTAGTCACGCAGCAGCACCTGTTCGGTCTTGCCGGCCAGCTCCATCTCGAGGATCGACGAGTGGAAGGCTTCCTTCTTCAACGCATGGAACAGCGCGTTGTGATCGAGTTCGATCATCGAAGGGGTGCCGGCGCCATAGACGATGCCGGGAACTTTTTCAGCCAAGCGCAGGCGGCGGCTCGCTCCGGTCCCCTGCAGCTTGCGCTCGAATGCGACGAATTTCATGTTGACTCCAAAAGATTGGAAGACACCCGCGACCAGGCGTCTCGAATGGGGCCTTGCGGCCCCGCGAACTCGACCGGCGCCGAAGCGCCGGCCGTCGTCTGCGGATCAGAAATTGCTGTTCTGTTCCGCGAACAAGGAGGTCACCGATTCACCGTCGGAGATCCGGCGGATGGTTTCGGCGAACAGGAATGCCACCGACAGCGGACGCACCTTCGAGCAGGTCTTGCCCTCGTCGCTGAGCGGGATGGTGTTGGTGATGACGACCTCGTCGAGCTGCGAGCCCTTGATGCGCTCGATCGCCGGGCCGGAGAACACCGCGTGCGTGCAGTACGCATAGACGTTCTTCGCGCCGCGTTCCTTCAGCACCTCGGCCGCCTTCACCAGCGTGCCGGCGGTGTCGATCATGTCGTCCATGATCACGCAGTTGCGGCCGTCGATGTCGCCGATCACGTGCATGACCTCGGAGACGTTGGCCTTCGGGCGGCGCTTGTCGATGATGGCGAGGTCGCAGCCGAGCTGCTTGGCCAGCGCCCGGGCGCGCACCACGCCGCCGACGTCCGGCGACACGACCACGAGGTCTTGATACCGCTTGCTTTGCAGGTCCGACAGCAGCACCGGCGACGCGTAGATGTTGTCGACCGGGATGTTGAAGAAGCCCTGGATCTGGTCGGCGTGCAGGTCCATCGTCAGCAGGCGCTCGACGCCGACGGCCTCGAGCATGTTGGCGACCACCTTGGCGCTGATCGGCACGCGCGTCGAACGCGGGCGGCGATCTTGCCGTGCATAACCGAAGTAGGGGATCACGGCCGTCACGCGGCGGGCCGAGGCGCGCTTCAGTGCATCGACCATGATGCACAGCTCCATCAGGTTCTCGTTCGTCGGCGCGCAGGTGGGCTGGACGACGAAGATGTCGCGGGCGCGGACATTCTGCTGGATCTCGATGGCGACTTCACCGTCGGAGAAGCGGCCGACCGAAGCCTTGCCGAGTTCGATGCCGAGATGCGATGCGATCTCCTGCGCGAGGGCGGGATTGGCATTGCCGGTGAACAGCACGGTGTTGAAAAGCACGTTTCCTCCGTCGACGCTCTTGTGGGGTGCGTTGCGGGGTGCGATCAGCGGCGCATTCATGGTCCAGCGCACCGACCCTTCCGTTTCAGCCCCGCGTGCGCTGGTGTGAGCACCGGGAAACAAGGCACATCAAAGAATTTGGCAGGGGAGGAAGGACTCGAACCCTCGCATGTCGGAATCAAAATCCGATGCCTTAACCAACTTGGCGACTCCCCTACACCGGTCGACCGCAATCATCGGATTGCGACCCACCTTCAACTTTTTCAGTCTCTGCGCAGCATTGTCAGTCTCTACCAGCCCTGCAAGGGATGCTGCACCAGACTTCGGCACATCCGACCCACCCAACCCGACGGCAGGTCCGTCGGCATTGTCGCCGTGGGTACGTCGGCTATGCCAGCGATACCAGCCCTGGAAAACACCGCACTGCCTGAGCCCGTCATGCGGCTGTTGCCGAACCGGGCCTCGAGCAGACGGGCGGCTTGCGCCACCTCGGAACACTGGCTCTCGGCAGGCGGCTGCAAATCGTTGCGACCGAACCCATCGAGAAGGCTTTGTATTCCGCCGTCCTCAAGGAAGCCTGCGACTATAGCAGCATCTGTATTGCGAACCAACAGCGGGCTGAGAAAGATGCCACGGGTTTCGATGCTTGCTGCGGGTTTCACGACGGCCAGCCACTGTGCCGGCAGCTCGAGCGGGGTCAGTTTCTCGCCGATGCCCTCGACCCACGCGCTGCCGCGGCCCAGGAAGAACGGCACGTCGGCACCCAGCGTCAGGCCGAGCGCCATCAGCTTCTCGCGCGGCCAGTTCAGTTGCCACAAGCGGTTCAACGCGAGCAGCGTGCTGGCCGCGTCGGAGCTGCCGCCGCCCATGCCGGCGCCCCACGGCACCTGCTTGTCGATCGAGATGTCGGCGCCGAGCGGCGTGCCCGACGCCGCCTGCAACGCCCGCGCGGCGCGCAGGCACAGGTCGTCGGCCGGCAGCGCGGCGCTCAGGTCATGGCGCGCGAGCTGCCCGTCGCGGCGCAGTTCGACATGCAGCGTATCGGCCCAGTCGATCAGCACGAACACCGACTGCAGCAGGTGGTAGCCGTCGTCGCGCCGGCCGGTGATGTGCAGGAACAGGTTCAGCTTGGCCGGCGCGGGCACGTCGTACAGGGCGGTCAGGCTCATCGGGCAGCAGCGTTCTTCAAGCGACGGTGATCAAGGGCGATCGATGCGCGCACGCACCACCACGGCCGGCGCCTGCGCGCGCTGCGCCACCACCCAGCCCTCGTCGAAGCGGGCGAGGTCGACGTCCCAGCCCAGTTGCTGGAAGCCCGCTTCGGCCGGCGGCACGGCCGGCCGGCTCGGTGCGCCGGCCCAGGCGCGCCCGCGCAGCCAGTCGAACAGCGCGACGATCGGCAGGCTCTCGCCGAGCATGTCCTGTGTCAGCGCGTCGAGGTCCGGATAGCTGCGTTGTTCGCCGCCGGTCGTCAGCAGCGCCTTGCGGCCGGACCAGCGCGCCTGCGCGATGGTCGTGCCAAGCGGTGTTGACAGGTCGAGCCGGCCATCCTGCGGCGTGCCCTGCAGCTCGAAGCTCGCGCTGACGGAGCGCGCCGGGGTCGACGGCGTCGCGTCGACCTTCACCGACATCCGCCCCGACAGCGATTCGGACGACGCGGTCGGCGTCACCGGCTGCAGCGTGGCGCAGCCAGCCAGCATCACGCCGGCCAGCAGCGTCGCGAGGGCGCGCAGGCTCACAGGTCGACCCGCAGTCGCGCGAGCGTTTCCTTCAGCACGTCGTTCGCGTTGTCGCGCGTGCGGGCGTCGCGCAGCACCTTGCGGGCTTCGTCGCGCTGGCCGCTGATCCACAGCAGCTCGCCCAGGTGGGCGGCGATCTCGACGTCCGGCCGCGAGCGGTAGGCCTGCTGCAGCAGCCGCAGCGCTTCAGGGCGGTTGCCCAGCCGGTACTCCACCCAGCCCAGGCTGTCGGTGATGAAGGGCTCGCCCGGCGCGAGGTCGAGCGCCTTGCGGATCAGGTCGCGCGCCTCGGGCAGGCGCTGGTTGCGCTCGGCGAGCGAATAGCCCAGCGCGTTGTAGGCATGGTGGTGATCGGGCTTCAGCTCGATGACGCGGCGCAGCAGGCGCTCCATCTCGTCCATGCGGTTCAGCTTCTCGGCCATCATCGACTGCTCGTACAGCAGGTCGGGGTCGTTCGGGAAGCGCTGGTTCGCCTTCGCGAGCACCGTGTTGGCTTCGTTCCATTGCTTCACGTCGCGCAGGATCTGCGCCTCCGCGAGCAGCTTGGCACGCGCGTCTTCGGTGGTTTTCTCGGGGGCGCGGCGGATCAGCTCGCGGGCGTCCTTGACCTTGCCCTGGCGGGCCAGCAGCGAAGCGCGCCGCGTCTGCACCTCGAGCGCGCGCTGCGGGCTGTCGACCTTCTTCAGCCAGGCTTCCGCGCCGGCGTAGTCGCGCTGCTGCTCGGCGGCCTGCGACAGCAGCAGGTAGGCCTGCACCAGGCCCTGGTCCGCGGTCGGCGGCGCTTCGTCGTCATCGTCATCGCCGCCGGGCAGGACCGGCGGCGCCGCCTGCGTCAGGCTGCCGCTGCCGGCGCGCTGTACGTACTGCATCAGCGCGGCCTGCGCTTCCTTCGGGTGGCGCAGTTCGAGGTGCAGCGCGCCGAGCGTGAGCCACGGCGTCGGCAGCTGCGGCTCGGCACGGGTCACCGCCTCGAGTTGCGGCACGGCATCGGCATAGCGTTGCGCCGAATTCAGCACCCGCGCGTAGAGCAGGCGGAACGAGCTGCTCTTCGGTTGGGCGTCGAGGTAATCGGCGATCAGCGGCTCGACCGGCTGCCCGGTCGTCAGCAGCTCCAGCGCCAGCAGCGCCGGGCCCTCGGCGTCGCGGTCGAGTGAATGGGCCTGCTGCGCGAGTTCGAAGGCGCGCTTCGCATCGCCCGCCGCGAGCCACGCGCGGCCGATCGCGACCCGCGCGGCGGCGCGCGTCTCGGGAACACCGAAGGCCGGTTCGAGCCAGGCCTGCAGCTGGGTCGCGGTCTGCGTCTTGTCGGTGGTGCGGGCGAACAGCCGCGGCAGCGAGGCGATCAACGCGCCGCGTTCGGTGACCGGCGTCGCGGCGAGCATCGCGCGCACCGGTTCGTCGGCCTCGGCCTGCCGGTTCAGCGCGATCAGCAGCCGCACCTGGTAGCCCATCGCCTCGACCGAATCGGGGATCGCGCTGCGCCAGGCCTGCGCGGACGCCAGCGCCTGGTCGCCGGCGCGCGCCTGCAGCGCGATCTCGGTGGCGCGGCGGAACAGCTCGGGGTCGCGCGTCTTGCGGGCGGCGTCGAGCAGCACCTGGTAGGCGGTGCCGACCTCGCCGGAGCGCAGCTCCATCTCGCCGATCAGCAGTTGATAGAAGAGCGGCGCGTCGATCGTCGAGTTCTCGAACGGCTCGGGGGGGACGCCGCTGGCGGCTTCGGAGGCCGGTGCGGGCAAGGTGTCGTCACCCGGCGGCGGCACCTGGGCCTGCGCACCGGTCATCAGTGCCAGCGCACAGGCCACCGCGAGCGCCGTGCGCGCTGCGTGGGGAACGAGGGAAAGGGCCGGCATGCAATGCTCTCCTGAAACCGTGGACGATTCTAGGGTCTGGTGAGCGCCCCCGGAGAAGACCCCGGAGAAGCGGCGCAAGCCCCCGAAGCCGGTCCGACCCGGGCGCGTCGTGATAATTCCCTCCATGCCAGAACTTCCCGAAGTCGAGGTCACCCGACAAAGCTTTGCCGAGCGCATCGCCGGTGCCCGCGTGACCGGCGTGCGCCTGGGCAAGCCCTTGCGCTGGCCGCTCGGCCACGAGCCGGCGGCGCTTGTCGGACAGCGCGTCGGCGACGCGACCCGCAGAGGTAAATATTTGTGGCTGCCGTTGTCGGCCGATGTCGAAGGCCGGGCCGGGCTGCTGATGCACCTCGGCATGTCGGGCTCGCTCGCGTTCAGCGACCAGCCCGGCCCGCCGGGGACCCACGATCACTTCGACCTCGCGACCACCCGCGGCACGCTGCGCCTGACCGATCCGCGGCGCTTCGGGGCGGTCGTCTGGTCCGAGGCGCTCGACGGCGGCGCGGCGGGCAAGCTGATTGCCGGTCTCGGGCTGGAGCCCTTCGATCCGGCCTTCACCGGCGCCTACCTGCATGCGGCGCTGCAGCGAAGGCGCGTCGCGATCAAGCAGGCCCTGCTCGGCGGCGACATCGTCGTCGGCGCCGGCAACATCTACGCCTGCGAGGCGCTGTTCGCCGCCGGCATCAACCCGCGGCTGCGCAGCGACCGCCTGAGCCGGCCGCGCGCCGAGCGGCTGGCGGTGGCGGTGCGCGAGACGCTGGCGCGGGCGCTCGCGCTGGGCGGCTCGACGCTGCGCGACTTCCGCGATGCGCACGGCATGGCCGGCGCGTTCCAGCTGCAGGCCGGCGTCTACGGCCGCGAAGGCGAGCCTTGCAGCGTGTGCGCGACGCCGATCCGCCGCATCGTGCAAGGCCAGCGCTCGACGTTCTTCTGCCCGCACTGCCAGCGCTGAGTCAATCCCGAATCGCCGCCCGGGAGCCCGCCACAACCCCAAGGAATCGACACTTCGCGCCGGGCTCGGGTGTCGAGATGTTTCCACCGGAGGTCGTCCGACGACCTTGCGCTACCATGAAAGCGCGACGCGCCTCTTGCCTGCGCGCCTGCCCACCCATGTCAACTTCCTTTGCTAGCAGCGTCGATGAGCTGGGCCAGTGGCGACAGTCGATCGGGCGCCGGCTCGACGAGTTCGGCCGCTTCCTGACCGACAACGACCTGGCCGACCCCGCGGCCAGCGAAGCGCTGGACGCGCTGCGCCGCAATCTGGTGGGCGAGAAGCTCGTGGTGGCCTTCGTCGCGGAGTTCTCGCGCGGCAAGTCCGAGCTGATCAATGCGATCTTCTTCTCCGACACCGGCCGCCGCGTGCTGCCGGCCACGCCGGGCCGCACGACGATGTGCCCGGTGGAACTCGGCTACGAGGCCGGCGAGGCGCCGGCACTCGCGCTGCTGCCGATCGCGACCCGCCTCGAAGGCCTGTCGCTGGCCGAGCTGCGCGGCCAGCCGAAGGCCTGGGGCCACATCCCGCTCGACATCCATTCGCCCGACCAGCTGACCGAGGCGCTGCGCGAGGTGATGCGCACGCAGTGGGTGTCGGTCGACGATGCGCGCGCGCTCGGCTTCTGGAGCGACGACAACGGCGAGGACAACCCGCCGACGAACGACGCCGGCGAGGTCGAGGTGCCGGCCTGGCGCCACGCGATGATCAACTACCCGCACCCGCTGCTGCAGCGCGGGCTGGTGGTGCTCGACACGCCGGGCCTGAACGCGATCGGCGCCGAACCCGAGCTGACGCTGAGCCTGCTGCCGGCCGCGCACGCGATCGTCTTCATCCTCGGCGCCGACACCGGTGTCACCAAGTCCGACATGACGATCTGGCGCGACCACCTCGGCTCGCCGTCGAGCTCGGCCTTCGTCGTGCTGAACAAGATCGACGCGCTGCAGGACCCGCTGGCCACCGTTGAGCGGGTGAAGGAACAGATCGAGCAGCAGCGCCAGTCGACCGCGCGCACGCTGGATGTCGCGGCCGAGAGGGTGTTCCCGCTGTCGGCGCGCCAGGCGCTGGCCGCGCGCATCGACGGCGATGCCGCGGGCCTGGCGCAGAGCCGCCTGCCCTTCCTCGAAGAAGCGCTCGGCGCGCAGTTGCTGCCGCAGCGCCGCGAGGCCTTCCAGCAGACGGTGATGGAATCCGCCAACCGCATGGAGGCGCAGGTCAACCGGCGCCTCGGCGACCGCCGTCGGCAGATGGCCGAGCAGGTGCTCGAGCTGCGCGGCTTGCGCGGCAAGAGCGGCGCCAAGGTGCGACTGATGCTCGAGCGCGTGCAGGCCGAGACCACCGAGTTCGAGCAGTGCACCGCACGGCTGCAGGCGATGCGCATGGTGCACAGCCGCATGCTGAAGAACGCGCTACTCGACCTGACCAGCGACCGCTTGCGCCAAGAGGTGATCGAGATGCAGGGCGCGATGACCGCATCGCTGCTGCACCTGGGCGCGAAGAAGGCCTTCATCGCGCTGTGCGGCCGACTGCGCGAACTGCTCGAGGCGGCGCAGGTGCGCGGCATCGAGATCCACGACATGCTGGGCGCGTCGTTCGCGAAGCTGAACGCCGAGTTCGGCTTCAGCCTGGCGATCACGAAGGCGCCCGACTTCGGGCGCTTCATCAACGACCTGACGCTGATCCAGCGCAACTACGTGCAGTACCTTGGGCTCACGCAGGCGCTGCGGCTGTCGCAGCCGAAGTTCATGGAGCAGTTCCGCCGCATGCTGGTGTCGAAGCTGCGCGTGGTGTTCGAGAACGCGAGCGGCGAGTTCGAGCTGTGGAACAAGACCGCCTCGGCCCAGGTCGATTCGCAGCTGCGCGAACGCCGCCGCGGGTTCCGCCGGCGCCGCGAGGCGCTGGAGCGCATCCAGTCGGCCGCCGGTGACCTGGAGCAACGCCTGTCCGAGCTGGAGGCGCAGGACGCGCAATTGCAGCAGCTGCAGGTGCGCAGCACTGAACTCGGCAACCGGCTCAAGCAGCAGGCGCAGCGCGAGCTGACCGGCACGGCGAGCACCTCACCCAGCGGCGCGATGCCGCTGTTCGCGGCCCAGGCTTGAATTGACAGTACAGGACAGTTTCGCGAAGCCGCTGATCGCGTGGCAGCGGGAGCACGGCCGCCATGCGTTGCCGTGGCAGCAGACGCGCGACCCGTACCGCGTGTGGCTGTCCGAGATCATGCTGCAGCAGACCCAGGTCACGACGGTGCTGGGCTACTACGCGCGCTTCCTCGAACGCTTTCCTGATGTGCAGGCGCTGGCCGCCGCGTCGCAGGACGACGTGCTCGCGCTGTGGAGCGGCCTCGGCTACTACAGCCGTGCGCGCAACCTGCATGCCTGCGCGAAGGCGGTGGTGGCCGAGCATGGCGGGGCGTTCCCGCGCAGCAGCGCGGTGCTGCAGCAGTTGCCGGGCATCGGCCGCTCGACCGCGGCGGCGATCGCGGCCTTCTGCTTCGGCGAGCGGGTCGCGATCCTCGACGGCAACGTCAAGCGCGTGCTGACGCGCTTCCTCGGCTTCGACGGTGACCTGGCCGAGGCGCGCCAGGAACGCGCGTTGTGGGATGAGGCCACGCGGCAGCTGCCCGAGGACGGCATCGAGTCGGGTATTGAGTCATACACGCAGGGCCTGATGGATCTCGGCGCCACACTGTGCGTCACGCGCTCGCCGAGCTGCCTGCTGTGCCCGGTGCAGGCCGGCTGCCAGGCGCTGCGCGAAGGCGCGCCCGAGCGCTACCCGGTGAAGACGCGCAAGCTGAAGCGCGGCCGGCGCAGCAACGTCTGGCTGTGGTTGCAATGGGGCGAACGCCTGTGGCTGGTGCAGCGGCCCGGCAGCGGCGTGTGGGCCGGGCTGTGGAGCCTGCCGGAGTTCGATGCGCCCGAGGCGCTCGACGCGGCATCGGCCGACTGGCCCGGCACGCCGCAGGGCCTGCCGATGTTCACGCATGTGCTGACGCACCTCGACTGGACGCTGCAGCCGGTGCGCTGGACCTTGCCCGGCGATGCCGCGGCCGGCGAGGTGGCCGCGATCACCGCGACGCTCGCGGGCGACGGTCAACGCGGTGAATGGGTCACGCTGCCGCAGGCGCTCGCGATGGGCTTGCCTGCGCCACTGCGCAAGCTGCTGACCACCACGCCACCTGGTTGACGGGACCTACTTGACGACGCCCTTGCTGCGCAGGAATTCGTCGACCAGCTGAAGCCGCACCGCGGCGTCCGGCAGTTCCATCAGCTTCTGTTTCGCGGCCAGCGAGATCGGCAGGATCTCGCACCAGCGGTTCGCGACCCAGCCGGCGTTGTCGAACAGGAAGGGCTTCAGGAAGGGCTGCGCGCCCTGCTGCTTCAGCGTCGCGATCGCGTTGGCCAAGCCGCGCACCGTCTCGATCATCGCGTCGGTGGGCAGCGAGACCTCGTCGTCGGCGAGCAGGTCGACGTTGGCGAGCCACAGGCCGTCGGCCTGCTGGCGCATGCGGTTCACCGCGAAGCGCCGGGTGCCGCGGCAGCGCACCTGCAGGATGCCGGACTGCGTGCTGTCGACGTCGAGCAACTCGGCCAGCGTGCCGGTCTCCTCGAGGGCCACCGGCTCGCCGGGCTTGCGCACCTCGCCGCCCTGGCGCAGCGAGACGACGCCGAACGGCGTGTTCTCGCGCAGGCAGGCGCTCATCAGGTCGAGGTAACGCGCTTCGAACACCTTCAGGCTCAGCAGCCCGCCAGGAAACAGCACCGCCTGAAGCGGGAACAACGGAAGGTCGGTGGTGGAGATGTCGGAAGTCATTCAACGGCGCGGCCGGGTGGGCCGCGTTTTCAATCGCGGGCGTCGAGCTCGCGGTGGCGAATCAATGTACCGCTGCGCGCGGCAAAACGCTTCGCCAGGGATTCGGTGAGGTAGACCGAGCGGTGCTGGCCGCCGGTGCAACCGATGGCAACCGTCAGATAGCTGCGCTGGTCGCGTTCGAACGACGGCAGCCAGCGTGCGATGAAGGCTTCGATCTGGGCCAGCATCTCGGCCACTTCGGGTTGGGCTTCCAGGTAGGCCGCGACCTCGGGATCGCGCCCGGTCTGCGGGCGCAGCTCGCGGATGTAGTGAGGGTTCGGCAGGATGCGCACGTCGAACACGAAATCGGCGTCGAGCGGCACGCCATGCTTGAACGCGAACGACTCGAACACCAGCGTCAACCGGTGCGCCATCGCCTTCACCAGGTCGCGCATCCACAGGCGCAGCTGGGCCGGGCGCAGCTGGCTGGTGTCGACGACGGTGGAGACCTCGCGCAGCTCGGCGAGCAGCTCGCGTTCGAGTTCGATCGCTTCGGTCAGCGCGCGGTGGCCGTCGGCCGCGCGGTCGTCCTTGCGGCGGCCGGGCGACAGCGCCGAGGCCTCTTGCGACAGCGGGTGCGGGCGGCGCGATTCGGAGAAGCGGCGCACCAGCGTGTCGGTGTTCGAATCGAGGAACACCGAGCGGATCGCGATGCCTTCGCCGCGCAGCTCGGCGATCAGCGGCAGCAGGTGGGGCAGCGAGCCGGCGCTGCGCACGTCGACCGCGATCGCGACGCGGCGCATCGAGCGTTCGTGCTCGAGCCGCAGGAAATCGCGCAGCAGCTCGGGCGGCAGGTTGTCGACGCAGAAGAAGCCGGCGTCTTCGAGCGCATGCAGCGCGACCGACTTGCCCGAGCCGGAGATGCCGGTGACGAGCACGACCTCGTGCGGCGACGCCGCGGCCGGTGCCGTTGGAACATCCGGCGTGGTCTCGTTCATGGGATCTCGTTCATGGGATCGCGCTCATGATTTCTTGCGTCCGCGCGGCGCAGGCGCCACCGCATCGGCGGCCACCGACAGCATCTCCTGCGCGTGCGCGAGGCTGGTGCCAGACATGCGCTCGCCGCCCAGCATGCGGGCGATCTCGGCGACGCGCACCTCGCCGGCGACGGCGTGGATGTCGCTGTGCGTGCTGCCGGCCTCGGTGCGCTTCGAGACGACGTAATGCAGGTCGGCGCAGGCGGCGACCTGCGGCAGGTGGGTGACGGCCAGCACCTGGCGGTCGCGGCCCAGCTGCTTCATCAGCCGGCCGACGGTGTCGGCCACCGCGCCGCCGACGCCGGAATCGATCTCGTCGAAGATCAGCGTGCCGGCGGCATCGGCGCCTTGCGAGAGCTGGCTGGTCGTCACCGCGATTGCGAGCGCGATGCGCGACAGCTCGCCGCCCGAGGCCACCTTGCCCATCGGCCGCGGCGTGCTGCCGGCGTGGCCGGCGACCAGGAACTCGGCCGATTCGAGGCCGAAGGACTGCGGCGCTTCTTGCGCGGTCAACGCGACCTCGAAGCGCCCACCGGCCATGCCGAGCTGCTGCATCGCCTGCGTGACGGCAGCGGCCAGCTTCGGCGCCGCCGCCTTGCGCGCCGCGGAAACGCGCTTCGCTTCGGCGCTGAACGCCGCATGGGCCGAAGCCAGCGCGGATTCGAGCGCGTCGAGGTCGGTGGCGGCGTCGAGCGCGCGCAGCTCGTCTTTCCACTGGTCGAGCAGCGCCGGCAGTTCGGCCGGTGAGCGGCGGTAGCGGCGCGCCAGGCTGACCCAGGCGGACAGGCGCTCGTCGAGTTCCTGCAGCCGTTCGGGCTCGAGCTCGGTGTGGTGCAGGTAGCCGCTGAGCGTGTGCGCCGCGTCCTGCAGCTGGGCCTGCGCGCTCTGCAGCACCTCGGCCACGTCGGCGAGGCGGGTGTCGAATTCGGCCACGTTGCCGAGCGCATCGGCGGCGCTGCTGGTCAGCGATTCGGCATTGACCTCGGCCTCGCTCAGCGCGTCGAGCGCACTGCGGGCGGCGTCCATCAGCGCCTGCGAATTCGACAGCCGGTGGTGGTCGGCATTCAGCGTCTCCCACTCGTCGGCTTCGGGGCCGAGCTTGTCGACCTCGCCGATCTGCCAGGCCAGGCGCTCGCGCTCGCGTTCGAGGTCGGCCTGCTGGCTGCGGGCCTTGTCGAGCGCATCGCCGGCAGCCTTCCAGCGCGACCACACCGCGCCGAGCGGCGCGACATCGACGCCGGCGTAGGCGTCGAGCAGCGCGCGCACCGAGGCGCTGCGCGTGAGGCTCTGCCACGCATGCTGGCCGTGGATGTCGACCAGGTGATCGGCCGCCTCGCGCAGCTGCGCGACGGTGGCCGGGCTGCCGTTGACCCACGCGCGGCTCTTGCCTTGCGCGTCGATGACGCGGCGCAGCAACAGCGTGTCGGCGTTGTCGAAGCCGGCGTCGTCGAGCCAGGCGGCGAGGCTGTCGGGGGCGTCGAACTCGGCGCTGATGTCGGCACGAGCCGCGCCTTCGCGCACCACGCCGGCATCACCGCGACTGCCGAGCGCCAGCTGCAGCGCGTCGATCAGGATCGACTTGCCGGCGCCGGTCTCGCCGGTCAGCACCGAGAAGCCGCCGGCCAGTTCGACCTCGAGCGAGGTCACGATGACGAAGTCGCGCAGTGCGAGTCGTTTCAGCATGGTGGGTTCAGAGTCCGGCGTTCCAGTGGAGCTTGCCGCGCAGCGTGGCGTAGTAGCTCCAGCCGCGCGGGTGCAGGAAGCGCACCTGGTGCGCCGAGCGGCGCACGATGATGCGGTCGCCGTGCAGCAGGCTGGCGAGGCTTTGCATGTCGAAGCTGACGCTCGCATCGCGGCCGGCGACGATCTCGATGCAGATCTCACCGATGTCGGGCAGCACGATCGGGCGGTTGGAGAGGTCGTGCGGCGCGATCGGCACCAGCACCCAGCCGGCGATGCCCGGGTGCAGGATCGGGCCGCCGGCCGACAGCGCGTAGGCGGTGGAGCCGGTGGGCGAGCCGACGATCAGGCCGTCGGCGCGGTGGTTGGCGACGAATTCGTCGCCGATGTCGATCTTCAGCTGCACCATGCTGGCGGTGGCGCCGCGGCTGACGACCACGTCGTTCATCGCGATGCCTTCGAAGATCACCTGGCCGTCGCGCCAGACGCCGCCTTCGAGCATGGTGCGGCGCTCTTCTTCGTAGTCGCCGGCGATCATCGGTGCAAGGGCTTCCTCGAACTGGTCGATCGGCAGGTCGGTGATGAAGCCCAGGCGCCCCTGGTTGATGCCCACCAGCGGCAGGTTGAAGGGGGCGAGCTGGCGAGCGATGCCGAGCATGGTGCCGTCGCCACCGACCACGACCGCGAGGTCGCAGTGCTGGCCGAGCTGTTCGGGGGTGAGCGCCGGGTAGTCGGTCATGCCGGTGTTGCGCGCCGTTTCGGCTTCGAGCGAGACCTCGAGTCCTTGCCGGCCCAGAAATTGCGCAATGTCCTGCAGCACCCCCCGCATTCCGAGGGCCTGGTACTTTCCCACCAGCGCTGCGTGTCGAAAACGGGTCGGCATGCGCGGGATTACACCACAGCGCCCCTCGCGAACCGGGGCGGAAAACGGCCTCGCGCCTACAATGAAAGCATGCTGGACGAGCGAGCCAAAACACTGCTGAAAGCGCTGGTCGAGCGCTACATCGCCGACGGACAACCGGTGGGGTCGCGCACGCTCTCGCGGGCGTCGGGGCTCGACCTGTCGCCGGCGACCATCCGCAACGTGATGGCCGACCTGGAAGAGCTGGGGCTGATCGCGAGCCCCCACACCAGTGCGGGGCGCATCCCGACGGCGCGTGGTTACCGCTTGTTCGTCGACACGATGCTGACCGCGCAGCCGCTCGACCTGGCGCGTGCGACGCCCGCGATGGAGCAGCCGCAGCTGCATCCCGACCAGCCGCAGCGCGTGATCGCGAACGCGGCGCAGCTGCTGTCCAGCCTGTCGAGCTTCGTCGGCGTGGTGACGGCGCCGCGCAAGACGAGCGTGTTCCACCACATCGAGTTCCTGCGCCTGTCGGAGCGGCGGGTGCTGGTGATCCTGGTGGCGCCCGATGGCGACGTGCAGAACCGGGTGATCTTCACCGCGCAGGACTACACGCAGAGCCAGCTGATCGAGGCGAGCAACTACCTGACCGCGCAGTACGCCGGCCTGACGATCGAAGAAGTGCGCGAGCGGCTGAAGACCGAGGTCGATGCGTTGCGCGGCGAGATCGCGGCGCTGATGCAGGCGGCGGTGCAGGCCGGCAGCGAGGCGATGGCCGACAGCCAGGAGCAGGTGGTGATCTCCGGCGAGCGCAACCTGTTGACGGTGCAGGATTTCAGCAGCGACATGGGTTCGCTGCGCAAGCTGTTCGACCTGTTCGAGCAGAAGACGCAGCTGATGCGCCTGCTCGACGTGAGCAGCCGCGCCGAGGGCGTGCGCATCTACATCGGCGGCGAGAGCATGGTGGTGCCGTTCGAGGAACTCTCGGTGGTGTCGGCGCCATACGAGGTGAACGGCCAGGTGGTCGGCACGCTCGGGGTGATCGGGCCGACGCGGATGGCCTACGATCGGATGATCCAGATCGTCGACATCACGTCGCGGCTGGTGAGCAATGCGCTGAGCCAGAAGTAGCGGCCCCAGACAGGTCCGTTCGGCTGCACAGCGGTGCGGATCGCGCACCTACAATCTGCGCTCCTTCCCCGGGGGCCGTTAGCTCAGTTGGTCAGAGCAGAGGACTCATAATCCTTTGGTCGCTGGTTCGAGCCCAGCACGGCCTACCAACACGATCGAGAACTTGGCGTTGTTTTGCCAGGAGCCCCGATCTTCCGGCGTAGCCGCAGCGTAGCCAAAGAACGCGTCCCATCGCAGAGCCGCGCCTTGCAACGCCTCCGGCGCTACCTGCGCATACCGCTCGACCATTGCACCAGTCTCCCAGCCGCCGAGCCGCTGCAGCTCATCGGTTGGCGTTCCCGCCTGTCGATGCCAGGTCGCGAAGGTGTGTCGCAAGTCGTGCCAGCGAAAGTCTTGTGCTTGCTCCCAGGGATCCATGCATGCTGCCGATCGAGATCGACGAATTTTGCAGGTGACCCCGCCCTGCGCACCCGTGACGAGCTACGCGAACACTTCCGGCCCAACGATGCCAGCCCGCGGCTGAACCGCAAGGCGACCAACATCGTCATCCACGAGACGAAGGACCCCGAAGTCATCATCGCCGAGTTCGAGTACCAGGGGACCGTGGAGGGCGCGGACGAGCCGTTCTCGATTCCCGGCATCTTCGTGATCCGGGTGCGCGACGGCCAGATCGTGAGCTCGCGCGACTACCTCGACCACCTCACCTCCGCGCGCGTCCGTGGCCAGCTGGACTGGCTCGTCGCGGCGATGAAGGCATGATGGCCGCATCAAGTGACCAACAAGGAGTGAACCCGATGCACGGACAAGCCACCCGGATGAAGCGAGCTGCCCTGCCCTTTGCCGCAGCGCTGGCGCTGTTTGCCGCGCAGGCCGATGCGGCGGACCTGACGGCGCAGCAGCAGCTGTTCCGCTCCATCTACCAGGAGCTGGTCGAGATCAATACCACGGATTCGGAGGGCGACACCACCCTGGCGGCGCAGGCCATGCACAAGCGCCTGCTCGACGCCGGCTTCGCGGCCGCCGAGGTGGAGGTGATCGCGCCCTTCCCGCGCAAGGGCAACCTGGTGGCGCGCTACAAGGGCAGCGGTGCGAAGAAGCCCCTGCTGCTGCTGGCCCACGTCGACGTGGTCGAGGCCAAGCGCAGCGACTGGAAGACGGACCCCTTCAAGCTGCAGGAGAAGGACGGCACCTTCACCGCCCGCGGCAGCATCGACGACAAGGCGATGGCGTCGATCTTCGTCTCGGTGCTGGGGCAGTTGAAGAAAGAAGGCTTCGCGCCGAACCGCGACATCGTCCTGGCGCTCACGGCCGACGAGGAGAAAGGCGACACCCCCGCCAACGGAGCCAGCTGGCTGCTGAAGAACCGGCGCGCATTGGTGGAGGCGGAGTTCGGCATCAACGAGGGCGGGCGCGGCGAACTGAAGGACGGCAAGCCGCTCTCGCACATCGTGCAGATCGCCGAGAAGACCTACGTGCAGGCCGAGTTCGAGGCGACCGGCCCTGGCGGCCACAGCGCGCGGCCGACGGTGGACAACACCATCTACGACCTGGCGGAGGCGCTGACGCGGCTGCGGCAGTACCAGTTCCCGGTGCGGCTGAACGATGCGGCTCGCCTCTACTTCGAGCGCAGTGCGGCGCTGCAGTCCGGCCAGATGGCCAGCGACATGCGGGAGATGGCCAAGGCCAGTCCGGCCCCCGAGGCCGTCGACCGCCTGTCGAAGGTGTCGAGCATCGTCGGGCTGCTGCGCACCACGTGCGTGGCCACGATGCTGAACGCCGGCCACGCACCCAACGCGCTGGCGCAGAGCGCCAAGGCCAGCGTCAACTGCCGGATGTTGCCCGACGAGGATCTGGGCTTCGTCACCCGCAAGCTCACCGAGATCGCCGGCCCCAAGCTGAAGGTGACGGTAACGCGCGAGGGCGAAGCGACGGCGCCCGCTTCGCCGCTGCGGCCCGACGTGATCGGCCCCATTGAGGCGGTGAGCGCCGAGCTGTGGCCTGGCGTGCCGGTGATCCCGACGATGGGCGTGTCCACCACCGACAGCCGTCACTTTCGCGAAGTGGGCATCCCGATGTATGGCGTGTCGGGCCTGTTCGCCGACCCGCTCAACACGGGGGTGCATGGCTTGAACGAGCACATCGGCGTGCAGCAGCTGTACGACGGGCGGGAGTTCATGTATCGGTTGATCAAGAGGTTGGCGCAGTGAGAACCACCCGATACGTCACGGCCGTGCAGGCCCTCACAAAGAACCGTGGCGAGTCACGACTTCAGGCCGCAGCGCGTGCGGCGGTTGATCCCGTTGCTCGCGTCGTGAAGCTGGCGGACAACGCGGAGAACATGGACCTCAGCCGCATACCCAATCCCACGGAGAAGGACTTCGCCCGTCTCAGGGAATACGAACAGGTTCGCGCGCTGTTATTGGCATCGAACGCAGGTGCGGCGCCTTGAGGGTGAGGTTCGTGCGTTGGTAGCCTCCTTCGAGAAGCCAAGGCTGCGGTCAATCGTTCAACCCCACGGCTATCGGCGGTCCCGATCGCGCAACTCAGTACGTCACCATGGCAGGCGTCAACCTGTCCGGTCTGCGGCAGGCTTGAACGTAGCCGCTGCGTAGCTACGCCAACCGACTCGCAGTGTTCTGACACGCCCCATCGCTCCCTCCCTCACAGTGCGCGTGCCCCGTGGCCGGGTATCGAAAGGGAGCGGCGACCGCCTCACAAATCCTTTGGTCGCTGGTTCGAGCCCAGGACGGCCTGCCAAATTCTGCGGGTGATCACGGGAGTGATCACTCTTCAGAACGAAGGGAGTCAGCGAGGTGCGAGCTGCCGGTGCACTTCCTGCGCGACGCGCAGCAGATCCTTGCGGTCGGACCCACCGGAGATGGCATAGCCGAACTGCTTGTCGACCCAGTAGAAGACATTCACCGGACCGTCGCGCCCGAAGCTGAAGGCCGTGTTGCTGCCATCGGCGGCCGCGGGGGTCTCACGCGTCACGTACAAGGTCATGCGTTGACCGGCGGCGTCGTTGTACATGAACTGCGCAACCGGACCCTTGTCGCCAGGCAGCAGCCGCCCGCCGATCAGTTCGTAGCCCACGCCCTTGAGCACCGGCGGCCTGACCTCCGAGCCCAAGCGCTTGGACAGCCATGACACGAGTGCCTGTTCCTCGTCGGCGCCGACTTCCACCGGTCGACGAATGTCGGGGCTGTAGACGACGTGGGCCACGGCCGCGCGGTGAGCGAAGCCGTGCAAGGCTTCGTCGGCCGACGCCACCTGCTGTTGCGTCGACCGCGCACCTTCGGCATAGGCCAGGCGCACGCGTTCCGCATCGACCGATCCGCGCGCCCACCACGATGACCCCGCACTCAGCGCGGCGATCGCGATGCCGGCCGCGAGACCACGCCACGGCACCGGCTGCAAACGGCGCTGCAGCAGGGCCGGTATGCGCGCCGGCAGATGCGGCGGCACCGCCTCATGCAGCACGGGGTCGAGCAGGCGATGCAAGGCCTCGTTCTGTTGCTGCCAGGCTTGCACGCGCGCCAGCTCGCTCGGGTGGGCGTCGAGGTACATCATCACCTCGGCATCGCGTGCCGGGCTCAGCTGGCCGTCGACGTGGGCGTGCAGGTCGGCCTCGGTGATCGGAGCGCCGGGGCCTTGTGGTGTCAGTTGAAGAGGGTCCATGGTCGTTACTTCACCCGCTGGATTCTGGATTGCATGGTGCGGCCCTCGAGCTCGGCACGAAGCCGCTCGCGAGCCCGCGACAGGCGCGACATCACGGTGCCGATCGGCACGCCGATCGCGCTCGCCACGTCCTGGTAGCTCATCTCCTCGAGGCCGACCAGCAACAGCACCTCGCGCTGCTCGGCCGGCAGCCGGGCCAGCACGCGCTCCAGGTCGCGCAGCTCCAGCCTGTCGGCCTGCATCGGCCGCTCGGGCTGCTCCGGCAGTTCGGAGTCGACGAGTTGCTCCGGATTGCTGCGCTGGCTGCGCACGCGGTCGATGAACAGGTTGTGCATGATGCCGAACATCCAGGCCCTCACCTCGCCGCGCCGCTGCCACAGGGAGAACTTGCTGCAGGCCCGCTCCAGCGTGTCCTGCACCAGGTCGTCGGCACGCTCGCGGTCGCCCACCAATCCCCGCGCGTAGCGGCGCAGGTGCGGGATACCCGCGACGATCTCGGCCTCGTCCTCTGAACGCATGGTGGCAGCTCGGTGAGGTTCAGGGCGTGATGACGTGCCAGACGTCCTTGAACTTGTCCCCGGTGCGGTCACCGGGTTTGGTGTCGGCAGCGTACAGGTAGACCGGTTTGCCGTGGTGGGCCAGCTGGCGGCTGCCGTCGTCGCGTGTCACGACCTGGTCGGCGCGCGCCTCGGTGGGTGCCGGCACCGGCGGCCACAGCGCGGCGCAGCCGCCGTTGCAGGTGCTCTTGCCGCTGCCCGCCACGTCCTTGTCGAAGGTGTAGACGGTCATGCCGGCGGCATTCGCCGCCACGCCGTCGACCACCTTGAGCGGGGGCTCGACATGTGCAAGCGCTGCCAGCGTGACCGCGGCCAGCGCCGCCCCGATGAGAGTTCGTTGGATCATCATGGCTCGCACCCGCTCAGTAGGCTGCGGTCTTGGCGACCGGAGCGGCGCTGATCGACAGCTTGGGGTCGATCTGCCAGGTTTCGGAGACCAGCAGGTTGTCGCGGTACACCAGCGCGTAGCGCACCTTGATCGGTGCCTTGCCGACGAACAGCAGGTTGGCGGTGACGGTGGAGCCCTTGGGGTTGGTCGACTCCTGCACGTTCTCGACCGTGACCGCCAGGTTGCCCTGCGCGCCGGTGAACTTCTCCCAGACGCCACGGATGGCGTCCTTGCCGACGTAGCTGCCGTCCAGCGGGCCGCCGACCCATTGCAGCTGGGCGTTATCTTGATAGCCGCGCATCAGCACCTGCACGTCACCGCTGCCGATGGCGCGGAAATGGGTGTCGGCGTTGTCGCTGGCGGGGCTGGCGATGGCATGGCCCGCGACGGTGAGTGCGGCGAGCGCGAAGAAGGAGAGGGATTTCATGGCGGTGTGTCTGCTCGAGGTGTGGATGACATCTGCACAGACGGAAGTGCACACCGCAATATTCCATGCAGACTGAGTGCAGTCGGTCGCTCGCCCCCCGAAATGATCGAGGGCCAACGCCGAAACGACGTACCCGCTGAATGGGACAGGCGTGCGAACATGCCGCCGTGAACGGTACGTCAACCCTCTGCCGCGTGGCTTGCGCGCGCTGCCTTCGGCCGCAGGTGACCTGCTTGTGTGCGCTGACAAAGGCGACCGCCCATCGCACCGAAGTGCTGGTTCTGCAGCACCCGCATGAACAGCGGCAGGCCAAGAACAGCGTCGCGCTGCTGCGTCTGTCTCTGGCGCACTGCGAGGTGGTCGTTGGCGAGCGCTTCGAGCCTGGGGCGTTGGCGGCACTGTTGCTGAGGCCTGGGAGGGACACGCGGCTGCTCTACCCAGACGTGCCGATGGCCCCGGCGTCGTCAGCCGCTGGGACCACGGCGGGTGCGTCTGTGCGTCTGGTGGTCATCGATGCGACGTGGCGCAAGAGCCTGCGCATGCTTCTGGAGCACCCGACCCTGGCGGCGCTGCCGCGGCTGTCGCTGGACGCGCCAGCGCCGACCCGCTACCGCGCGATTCGCGCGGCGCGGCGAGCTGACCAAGTCTCGACACTGGAGGCTACCGTGCAGGCGCTGGCGACGCTGGAGGGCCCGTCCTTCGACGCCGCGCCACTGCTCGACGCATTCGGCCTCTTCGTCGCGGGCGTTGCGGCCCGTCAGCGGCATCAGGCGCCCTCGGTCAAGACGTAACGCTGCTGGCCAGGAGCGGGTGTTGTTGAAACGATGTCGATTTGGCTTCCCGTCGTTCGTCGAAGGGATACGAGGTGCCCTCAGGCGAGCGCGCCCACCGTTCAACTCAACAGGAGCGAAGACATGTCCTACATCGATGGTTTCGTGATCGCGGTCCCCACCGCCAACAAGCAGAAGTTCATCGAGCACGCGCGCCATTTCGACTCGATGTTCATCGAGCTGGGCGCGATCCGCGTGATCGAAGGCTGGGGCGACGACGTCCCCGACGGCAAAGTGACCGATTTCCGCCGCGCAGTCCAGGCCACGGGTGAGGAGACGGTGGCCTTTTCGTGGGTCGAATGGCCGGACAAGGCCACGCGCGACGCCGGCATGAAGAAGATGATGGAAGACCCGCGCATGGATCCTTCCACGCCCGGCAACCCGCCCATGCCCTTCGACGGCAAACGCATGATCTTCGGCGGCTTCGAACAGGTGGTCGAAGTGAAGGCTTGAGGGGCGACCTCGTGACTCTTCTCACGCACCGGCGCGGCGACGTCCTCGGATCGCCGTCGGCGCAAACCCGAATCACTCCCTGAACCGGATGGCAAAACGCGAGGAGCAGGCGGTCTGGCGCAGCGCCTTGGCGGCCGACACCATGTTGGTCAGCGCCGGGATCACCTCGGCCCACTGGCGCGTCTTCAGCCCGCAGTCCGGGTTGACCCACAGCCGCTCGGCCGGCACGCGCTCGGCCGCCTTCTTCATCAGCTGCACGATGTGCTCCTGCGTCGGGATGTTCGGCGAATGTATGTCGTAGACGCCCGGGCCGATCTCGTTCGGGTACTTGAAGTTCTCGAAGGCATCGAGCAGCTCCATGTCCGAGCGCGAGGTCTCGATCGTGATCACGTCGGCGTCCATGTCGGCGATCGACGCGATGATGTCGTTGAACTCCGAATAGCACATGTGGGTGTGGATCTGCGTTTCGTCCTCGACGCCGTTCGCGGTGATGCGGAACGATTCGACCGCCCAGTCGAGATACCCCTTCCACTGCGACTTGCGCAACGGCAGGCCTTCGCGCAGCGCGGCCTCGTCGATCTGGATCACGCGCACGCCGGCCTGCTCCAGGTCCAGCACCTCCTGGCGGATGGCCAGCGCGAGCTGGTGGCAGGACACCGAGCGCGGTTGGTCGTCGCGCACGAAGGACCAGTTCAGGATCGTCACCGGGCCCGTCAGCATGCCCTTCATCGGGCGCTTGGTCAGCGATTGCGCATAGCGGATCCACTCGACCGTCATCGCCTTCGGGCGGCTGATGTCGCCGAACAGGATCGGCGGCTTCACGCAGCGTGAGCCGTACGACTGCACCCAGCCGAACTGGCTGAAGGCATAGCCGTCGAGCTGCTCGCCGAAGTACTCGACCATGTCGTTGCGCTCGGCCTCGCCGTGCACCAGCACGTCCAGGTCCAGCGCTTCCTGCTCGCGCACGCTGCGCTGGATCTCGGCCTGCATCGCGGCCTTGTAGCCGGCTTCATCCAGCCGACCGGCCTTGAACTCGCTGCGGGCGTGGCGAATGTCGGCGGTCTGCGGGAACGAGCCGATGGTGGTGGTGGGGAAGGGCGGCAGCTTCAGCAGCGCGGCCTGCTTCGGGGCGCGCGTCGCATAGGCGCTCTTGCGCTCGCCGAGGGCGGCGTTCAGCTGGGCGACGGCGGCCTTCACCGCCGGGTTGTGGACGCGCGGAGAGTTGCGGCGCGCCTCGATGGCGGCCTGGTTGGCGGCCAGCTCGGCCTTGACCGAATCGCGGCCGTTCTTCAGCGCGGCGGCCAGCAGCCTCAGCTCGTCCAGCTTCTGCAGCGCGTACGCGAGCCACGACTTCAGGTCGGCATCCAGCTTCTGCTCGCTCGCCAGGTCGACCGGCACGTGCAGCAGCGAGCACGACGGCGCGATCCACAGCCGATCGCCCAGGCGCTCCTTCAGCGGCTCGATCCAGTCGAGCACCGCGTTCAGGTCGGTCTTCCAGATGTTGCGGCCGTTGATCACGCCCAGCGACAGCACCTTCAGCGGCGACAGGATGTTGAGCAGCGGCTGGATGTCGTCACGCCCGTTGATCGCGTCGATGTGCAGGCCGGCCACCGGCAGGTTGGCGGCGAGGTGGCGGTTCTCTTCGAGCGGGCCGAAGTAGGTGGCCAGCAGCAGCTTGACGCGGCAGCTCTTCAGATCGTGGTACGCGGTATTGAACGCATGTTGCCAGTCGGCATCGAGCTCGGTCACGAGGATGGGCTCGTCGATCTGCACCCACTCAACGCCCGCGGCGGCGAGCTTTTCCAGCAGTTCGGCGTAGACCGGCACCAGGCGTTCTAGCAGCGCGAGCTTGCTGGAATCGTCCTTCGCCTTGCCCAGCGCCAGGTAGGTGACCGGACCGACGATCACCGGCTTGGCCTTGACGCCGGCCTGGCGCGCTTCTTCCAGCTGTTCCAGCAGGCGCGACGCGTCGAGCTTGAACTGCGTGGCCGCGGTGAACTCGGGGACGATGTAGTGGTAGTTGGTGTCGAACCACTTGGTCATCTCGCCGGCGGCGACGCCACCGCCGCAGCAGCCGGCGTGGGCTTCGGCCGTCTCTGCAGAACGGCCGCGCGCGACGCGGAAGTAGTTGTCCAGCACGTCGCCCTGGAAGCCCTTCACGCGCTCCGGCAGGTTGCCGAGCGTGAAGCTCATGTCGAGCATCTGGTCGTAGAACGCGAAGTCGCCGACCGGAACGAGGTCCAGGCCGGTCTGGTTGATCCAGTGGCGCTGGCGCAGGTGGGCACCGAGGGCCTTGAGTTCGTCGCGCGAGGAGTCGCCCTTCCAGTAGGACTCGAGCGCGAACTTCAGTTCGCGCTTGGCGCCGATGCGGGGAAAGCCGAGGTTGTGGGTCGTGGTCATGGCGGAGGCAATCGTGGAGAAACAACCCCAGGTTACGGAGCCTTCAGCATGAAGTAAAATGGTATTAATTTGACAATCCATGAAAACGGCTCATACACATGCTGGAGCGAAGTCATCTGGCCATCGTTCAAGAGGTCGAGAAGCAGGGTTCGTTGACAGCGGCCGCCGCGGTGCTGTGCCTGACGCAATCGGCCCTCAGCCATTCGATGAAGAAGCTGGAGCAGCAGCTGGGCACCGACATCTGGCTGCGCGAGGGCCGCAGCCTGCGGCTCACGCAGGCGGGGCAGTACGTGCTGGCGGTGGCCAATCGCGTGCTGCCGCAGCTCGACCTGGCCGAAGAGCGGCTGCGCCAGTTCGCGCAAGGCGAGCGCGGCGCGCTGCGCATCGGCATGGAATGCCACCCGTGCTACCAGTGGCTGCTGAAGGTGGTGTCGCCCTACCTCGCTGCCTGGCCCGACGTCGATGTCGACGTGAAGCAGAAATTCCAGTTTGGCGGCATCGGCGCGCTGTTCGGCTACGAGATCGACATGCTGGTGACGCCCGACCCGCTCTACAAGCCGGGGCTGCACTTCGAGCCGGTGTTCGACTACGAGCAGGTGCTGGTCGTCGGGCGTGATCATCCGTTGGCGACGGCGGCCTACGTCAAGCCGAAGCAATTGACGCCGGAGGTGCTGATCACCTACCCGGTGGCCACGGACCGGCTCGACGTCTACACGCAGTTCCTGATGCCGGCCGGCGTGACGCCCAAGGCGCACAAGACCATCGAGACCACCGACATCATGTTGCAGATGGTCGTCAGCGGCCGCGGCGTGGCGGCGTTGCCGCGCTGGCTGGTGGAGGAGTACGCCCAGAAGATGGATGTCGTGGCCGTGCGCCTGGGACCGCGTGGCATTGCCAAGCAGATCTTCCTCGGGGCCCGCGAGGCGGACATCGACATCGACTACATGCACGCCTTCGTCGACCTGGCGCGCCGGTCGCCATGAAAAAAGAGGCCTGTCCCGATCAGGGAAGGCCTCTCGACGCACAGGTCGCACACCCTGTCGGGTGTGCGACGACGGCGTGGCTTACTTCGCGCCGGCGGTGGCTTTCATCAGCTCGCCGCTCAGGTCACCGTCCAGCGACCAGCTGAAGATGCCACCCAGTCCCTTGGACTTCAGGTAGTTGATCTTCGTCTGGATCACTTCCGGCGTGTCGTAGCTCCAGAAGTTCGTGCCGTCGAACTTGTAGCTCTGCTTCGTCACCGGATGCACGAACACCGTGCCCGGGGCGTTCTTCAGGACCTTGTAGTCCTCGATGCCCGCCTCGTAGGTGCCGCGCGCCGGAGCGCTGGCCTTCTGGTACAGGCCGTTGTTGACGTTCGCCACGCCCGTCCAGCCCCGGCCGTAGAACGGCACGCCGAGGTTGATCTTGCCCGCCGGCATGCCGGACTGCAGCAGGATGCCGACCGCCTCGTCGATGTTGTAGTACGACGCGACGCTGCGCACGCCCGGCTTCAGCGGGTCGTAGTAGTTCGGGCCGGAGGGATCCGGATAGAGGTTCGACTGGAAGTCGGTCGGGCCCTGCGGCTCGAACCCACCGTGGAAGTCGTAGCTCATCAGGTTGACCCAGTCCATGTACTGGCCGTACTGACCGGGCTCGGTGGCGTCGATCTTGTCCTTGCCCGAGCCGAGCGCGGCGGTCAGCAGGTAGTGCTTGCCGTTCACCGCGTCGAGCTGGGTGCGGAACTCCTTCATCAGCAGCGTGAAGTTGTGGCGGTCGGCCGCGCTCACGGTGTTGTACGGCTGGCCGATCACGGCCGGGAATTCCCAGTCGATGTCGACGCCGTCGAACACGCCGGCCAGCACGCCGTCACCGCCCTTGCCGCTGTAGGCCGGCAGGTTGCCCTTGATGTAGATGTTCAGGCAGGAGCTGACCAGCTGCTTGCGCAGCGCATCGGTCTGCGAAGCGGCGGAGAACCACTTCGACCACGTCCAGCCGCCGAGCGAGATCAGCACCTTCAGGTTCGGGTACTTCGCCTTGAGGCCCTTCAGTTCGTTGAAGGAACCGGCCAGCTTCGAATCCCAGGTCGGCGCGGCACCGACCAGGCGCAACGGCGTGCGGCCATAGTCGGCCCAGGCGTCACCGCCGGTGCCGGCGCTCGGATCGTTCGGGTTCGTCGCACCCGGCTCGAGCTTGTCGATGCCTTGTGCACACTCGTACCCGCCATTCTTCTGGTAGATGTTCGCGAAGGCGTAGTTGACGAAGGTCAGCGCATTGGCCGAGCCCGACGAGATGATGTCGGCGACCTCATAGCCGCGGCCATACACGCCCCACTGCGTGAAGTAGGAACCGACCTGGCGGCCGCCGGGAGCCGGGGCAGGCGCGGGCGCCGGGGCAGGTGCCGGAGCGGGAGCCGGTGCAGGCGAGGGTGCCGGCGCCGGAGCGGGGGCTGGCGCGGGAGCCGGTGCAGGTGCAGGGGCGGGCGCCGGTGCAGGGGCCGGAGCGCCTGCGCAATTGCCGACGGCCGTCCACGGTTGGCCGCTGCCTGCGGGGCCGCTGCTGCTGGCCGGGTTGTTGTTCTGCGTCCAGTAGTTGGCCTTGTAGTTCACGCCGTTGTAGCTGACGGTCGCGCCGCCGGTGTACGCGGTTCCAGCCACCCACGCGAGGTAGCAGGTGCCGCCCGGGTTCGGCGCGGGGGCCGGCGAGGGAGCGGGGCTCGGCGCCGGTGCGGGCGACGGCGCGGGGGCAGGAGCCGGTGCGGGTGCGCTGCCGTTGGTCGGCGACCACAGCGACGGCGTGGTCGCCGGCGTCCAGTTGGTGCCGGCCCAGGCGGTGTGCGTGACGAGCGCGACATAGTCGCGGCCGCCATAGCTCACCACCGTGCCGACGGTGTAGGTGACGCCTTCGCGCCAGGCGGGCGCGCTGGACTGCGCCAGTTGCACGTCGCTGGCCCAGACGCGCTGCGTGTCGCTGGCCGATGCGGCCTGGACCTGCCCCCACATGCTGCCGATCGCGACGGCAACCATGGTCATACCCAATGTTTTCATCTTCATCTCTCCTGTGGATCCTTGAACCAGGAGGGAGTGTGCTGGTACTGAATTGGTATTCCAATCTCGGTTTCTCAAAGATACCAATTCCAACCGCTTGCAAAGCGGGCTCGGCCGCAGAACGCGTCACAAGGCAAAGCGCGCACGCCAGGCGCGCGGCAACGCTGCATCGAGGGCCAGCGCGGCCAGCATCGAGGCACCCAGCAACGGATAGAGCAGCCCGAGGACCACCGCGATGGCGATGACCGGGCGGGCCAGGCGGTCACCGTCCTTGCGCTCGGGGGCGGCCAGTTGGCCCCCGGGTCGACGCTTCCACCACATCACGGCGGATGTGACGGCCAACGCGATGATGGCCAGGCAACCGGCCAGCATCACGAGCTGGTTCACCAGCCCGAACTGGCGGCCGGTGTGCAGGCTGACCCCCCATTCGGTCGCCTTGCCGGCCACGCCGTAGTCGGCATAGCCGACATCGATCAACGGCCGGCCGCTGTATTGATCCAGGTGAATCACGCGTTCATGCGTGACGTCGTCCGGGAACAGCATCGCCGTGTAGACCCCGCGCGGGCCGTTGGGCAGGTTGACGCTGTAGCCCGGTTCGAGCTGCAGCCTCTCGAATGTCGCGATGGCGGCATCGAGGCCGATGGCGCCCGACGTGGCGGTCGGCACCGGTCCGCCGCCGCCATGCCCTGCGTGCCCTGCATGCGGATCTGCCGGCGCAGCGGCCGACAGCGGGACGGTCGCCTGGCCCAGTGTCCAGGGTACCTCGCCTTGCTGCGCCATCGGGACGGTCGATGGAGGTGCCTTGCTCCACACATAGGCCGGAAGGCCGATGCCCCAGGCATTGGTCAACGCGCCGAACTGGTGGCCCCAGAAGGCCGACCAGGGCATGCCGGTCACCGCGAGGAAGAGGATCGCGATGGCCGCGAACGCGCCGGTGACGGCATGCAGGTCGCGCCACCACAGGCGTTTCGCCGGCGAGCCGCGCACGCTGATGACGCCGCCGCTGCGACCGCGCGGCCACCACAGGCAGGTGCCGGTCACGACGAGCACGATGGTCCACCCGGCCACGATCTCGATGCCATGGTTGGCGACCGTTCCTGCAATGACGAGCGAGTGGATGTGCTTGACGACCTCCATCAGCTTCCGGTCGTCGCGGAGATGGCCGAGCACCGCGCCCGTCGATGGATCGAGGTAGACGGTGATGCGCTGGCCGTCGGCGCCCGCGATGCCGACCTCCGCGCTGCGGCCCGCCGCAGCCGCGGGCACGTAGCGCCGGACGCTTCCGGGAACGGCAGCGACCGCGTTCGCGACCAGCGCCTCGGGCGGCAGTGCCCGAGACGCGGCGGCCGGCACCTGGAGCAGGTCGCGGTAGACGATGGCGTCGATCTCGTCGCGAAACAGGTACAGCGCGCCCGTGATGGCCATCATCACGAGAAAGGGCAGGCACAACAGCCCCGCGTAGAAGTGCCAGCGCCAGACGGCGCGGTAGAGGCTGCTCGACCTGGCGGCTGCGTCGGCACGCGCGCCGGAACCGGATGCGATGTGATTCATGGAAACTCCTGACGGCCGCGACGAGAGCCGCGGCACATGGGCAACGACCGTGGTCCGGCGAGGAGCCGGCCAGGGCGATCCGAAAGTTCAGGAGATGACGGGCGGCGCGCGCGACTGCGCACTCAGCCAGACGAAGGCAGTCGCCGGCCCGGAGAGAAACGGCGCCGGAGCCTGGAACTGCAGCAACGGAAGCTGAAGCTCGAGCGCCGAGGTCGGCGGCAAGCCCGGCGCTGCGGCGTGGAAGCTGCAATACAGGCAATGCTGGAACGCATGCTCACCGGGCGCGGCCGGGTTGCGCTGGTCGCCGGCGTCGTCGTCGACACGCACCAGCTTCGCGCCGAGCGCGGAGCAGATTTCCGCCCAGGCACTCGACGAGCCGGTGCCACGTGCCACTGCATGGGAGATGGCGGGCGCCAATGCCCCCATCAGGATCGCCAGACTGGCGATCCATGCAATGAGGTGTCTGGCCGACGAGGCGCGTGGCATGCGCGGATGGTATCGCCGGTGTCGAATGCCAAGGCGTCCGACGCTGCATACCGCTGCGCGCCAACGGAGCGATTCAGTCTTCGCCACTGCCTGCATTGGCGTCCAGCGAGCGTCGGCGCTCTGCCAGCGCATCGTCCAGCGTGAAGACGCGATTGCGCGGCGAGAAGCTCAGCTCATGCCCGAGCGCATCGAGCAGGCGCAGCAGCTTGCCCGATCCGAACTCGGCGACGCCGCCGGTCTCGAAGCGCGCGAGCGTCGACGACCCGATGCCGCTCAGCTCCGCCAAGGCCTTCTGCGTCAGCCCTTGGGCTTGCCGGAGGCGGGCGATTTCTCGGCCCAGTGATGACAGGTTGTCCATATGCTGTATTTGCTATATGACTTGGTGAGGTCCCCCGGGTGAATCCACGGGATCCGCAGAGAAGATATGTCATATACGGCATAAAAATAAGGGGCATTTCACGGCTGCAGCAAGCTCCGGACCTCCTCGTCGCTCGTCTGCGCAAAGTCCTCGTACCAGCAACCCACCGCGCGGAACGGCTCGGGCGTCGTCGCGCAGACGACCTCGTCGGCCTCGCGTCGCAACGCGTGGCAGGTGCTGCCGGCGCCGGTCGGCACCGCGATGACGATGCGCGCCGGGGCCATCGCGCGCAGGGCCCGCGCCGCGGCCCGCATCGTCGCGCCGGTCGCGATGCCGTCGTCGACCAGCAGCACCGTGCGCTGCGCGATCACCAGCGCCGGGCGCGCATCGCGGTAGAGCCGCTCGCGCCGCGCGAGTTCGAGCGCCTCGGCCTGTGCGACCGCCTCGATCTGCGCCGCGGCGATGCCCAGCATGCGCACCACGTCGCCGTTCATCACGCGCACGCCGCCACTGGCGATGGCGCCCATCGCGAACTCATCGTGGCCCGGCACGCCGAGCTTGCGCACGACGAACACATCGAGCGGCAAGCCGAGCGCCTGCGCCACCGCGTGGCCCACGGGCACGCCGCCGCGCGGCAGCGCGAGCACCAGCGTGTCCGGCCGGGCACGGTATGCGGACAGGCGCCGGGCGAGCACCTCCCCCGCATCGCGGCGGTCGTGGAACAACGGCTCCTGCATCGACGACTCCTTCGTCAGCAGGAGCGACTGTGCCGCGGCGTCACTTCTTCTGCCAGACCTTCACGTAGTCGACCTCCATGCTGACCGGGAAGATCGTGTCGTCGACCGATCCGCCCATGTCGCCGCCGATCGCCAGGTTCAACAGCAGGTACTGCGGCTTGTCGAACGGCCAGCTCGCGGAGCCCTGGTGCTTGTTGGCGTAGGTGTGGAAGGGCTTGTTGTCGACGCCGATGACCAGGCTCTCGGGCGTCCAGGTCAGCTGGTAGTTGTGGAAGGCGCTGCAGGCGTCGTTGATCTTCGTCTCGCCGCCGTCGCCGAAGGTGCCTGCGGTCGAGGTGGTGTGGATGGTGCCCTCGATCGCGGTCGGGTTCTTGCCGACCTGCTCCATGATGTCGATCTCACCGCCGGCCGGCCAGTCGCCGGTGCTTCCCAGCATCCAGATCGCCGGCCAGGTGCCGCGCCCGCAGGGCAGCTTGGCGCGGATCTCGAAGAAGCCGTAGGTCCAGCTCACCTTGCCGTTCGTGATCAGGCGCGCCGAGCTGTAGTCCTGGCCGCCGTAGTCCTTCGCGCTGGTCAGGCGCTCCTTGCGCGCGGTGATGACCAGCTTGCCGTCGCTGATCTTCGAGTTCTCGGCGCGGGCCACCGCGTAGTACTGCAGCTCGTTGTTGTACCAGCCGGTCGCGTTGGCCTCGGTGTCGTAGACCCACTTGCTCGCATCGGGCAGCGTGCCGGTGTCGAACTCGTCGGACCAGACGAGGGTGTAGCCGGCGGGGGCGTTGCTCGGGGCTGGAGCCGGTGCGGGTGCGGGTGCGGGTGCCGGGGCGGGAGCTGGTGCCGGAGCAGGGGAGGGCGACGGCGCAGGAGCGGGCGCCGGCGAAGGGGCCGGCGCTGGAGCCGGCGCCGGTGCAGGCGATGGGGTGGGTGCAGGAGCAGGCGCGGGCGATGGTGCCGGCGCAGGTGCCGGCGCAGGTGCGGGTGCGGGTGCGGGTGCGGGTGCGGGTGCGGGTGCGGGTGCCGGTGAAGGCGCCGAGCTGACCGGCGGCGGTGCCGAGGTGTCGTCGCTGCCGCCGCAAGCGGCCAGGGCCAGCACGCCGGCGCACAGCGCGGCCAGGCGAGCCATCGAATGAAGTCGGGTGTTGTTCAGGGTCATGATTCTTCCTCCGGCCCGCAGCATGCCTGCTGCAACGCCCACCACCCGCAAGCCCGGCGTGACGATCGCTACATCTTGTAGTCGCTCCCGTACCATATGAGCACCGAGCCCGCGCCTTATTAGTAATCCACCTGCTGTCGACATGCCCGCCAAAGCGCCGCCCGCCACCGAGCCCGCCCGCCGCGTCACGATGACCGACGTCGCGACGCAGGCCGCGGTGTCGCAGTCGACGGTGTCGCTGGTGCTCAACGGCATGACCGGCACCCAGCTATCGGACGAGACGCGCGCCCGCGTGCTGCGCGTGGCCGCCGAACTCGGCTACCGGCTGCCGGACCGGCGCGGCACGGCCGCAGCMTCCGGGCGCCGGGGCCGGGCTCGCACGGTCGCCGCGTCCACGCCGCTGATCCTCTACCTGGTCGACGAGGTCTCCACCAGCCCGCACCCGGTGCTGTCGATCGACGGCGCGAAGGACGAGGCCTGGAACCAGGGCGCGCTGGTGGCAGTGTTCGCGACGCGCTCGAACGCCGGCATCGAGGCCGCCGTGCTGTCGACGATGCTGGCCAACCCGGCGCTGATCGGCGTCATCTACTCGACGATCTTCACGCGCCAGGTCAGCGTGCCGCCGCAGCTCGGGCGCGTGCCCACCGTGCTGCTGAACTGCAGCGAGGCCGAGCCCGCGTCGGGCGGCGAGCCGCGCTTCTCGTCGGTCGAGCCGTCCGAGGTGCTGGGGGGCTTCGTCGCGACCGAATGCCTGCTCGATGCCGGTCATCGCCGCATCGCCTTCATCAACGGCGAACCCTGGATGGACGCCGCGCGCGATCGGCTGAAGGGCTACCGCCGCGCGCTCGCGAGCGCCGACATCGCCTATGACGCGGCCCTCGTGCGCGAGGGCGACTGGCACGTCGCTTCAGGCCACGACCACACGCTGTCGCTGATGAAGCAGCCGAAGCCGCCGACCGCGGTTTTCTGCGCCAACGACCTGATGGCCGTCGGTTGCATCGAGGCGCTGCGCGAGCTCGGCAAGCAGGTGCCGCGCGATGTGGCCGTGATCGGCTACGACGACCAGGAGATCGCGCGCCACACCAGCCCGCCGCTGACCACGCTGGTGCTGCCCAACTACGAGATGGGGCGGCTCGCGGTGGAGATGCTGCTGGCCCAGGTCGCCGCGCCGGATGGGCGGCGCCGGCGCGTCAAGGTCGATGGCCGGTTGGTACCGCGCCAGACGGTCGGCTGATCAGGGAATCCTTTCTCCTCACACGGCCTTACACCTGCCCAGTTGACGCGCAGCGGTGGGCGTGCGCCTAATATTAGTCAATTATTAGCGATGAGCCGTGCCCCTGGCGCGAGCCGTCCGTCATCGAGCTGGCGCCGCAAACACCCGTTCCGAGGCTACAGAAGGAGACACGATGAACACCACCTACCGGCGATGGCTGGCGACTCTGCTCGTCCCATTGATCACCGCCAGTTGCGGCGGCGGCAGCGATTCTGCGGCCACCGATGGCCCGCAGCAGCAGGCGAGCCCTTCCCACGAATCCGCCCAGGCCGTCAGCGCGCGCCTGACGACCCCGTGGACCGCCGCCGCGCAGCAGGCCGCGGTGCCACTGCCCGAGTACCCGCGCCCGCAGCTGACGCGCACCGACTGGCTCAACCTCAACGGCACCTGGAGCTACAACGGCGGCAGCGCCGCGCCGAACGCCGACAGCCCGCCGGCCACCGCGCCCGGCTTCCCAGCCAACCCGGAGCAGATCAAGGTGCCGTACCCGGTGGAGTCCTACCTCTCCGGCATCCAGCGCATGAACGATCGCAACCTCTGGTACAAGCGCGCGTTCACCGTGCCGGCCGGCTGGAGCGGCAAGCGCGTGAAGCTGAACTTCGGCGCGGTCGATCGCAAGGCCACCGTCTACGTCAACGGCCAGCAGGTCGGCCAGCACAGCGGCGGCTACGACGCGTTCAGCTTCGACATCACGCCGTACCTGCGCAGCGGCAGCAACGACCTGGTGGTCGGCGCGTTCGACCCGACCACCGGCGACGACATGCTGGGCAAGCAGACGCTGAACCCCGGCGGCATCTTCTACACGCCGAGCTCGGGCATCTGGCAGACGGTATGGCTGGAGCCGGTCGCGGCACCGCACATCACGCGGCTCGACCTGACCCCCGACCTGCCGAACAACCGGCTGCGCGTGATCGTGCGCGGCAGCGGGCTGGCCGGCCAGGCGATCGAAGCCGTCGCATCGAGCGGCGGCGCGCAGGTGGGCGTGGCCACCGGCAGTGCCGATGTCGAGTTCACGGTGCCGGTGCCGAACGCGCATCGGTGGTCGCCCGACGATCCCTTCCTGTACGACCTGAAGGTCCGCGTGCGCAACAACGGCGTGCTGGTCGACGAGGTCGGCAGCTACTTCGGCATGCGCTCGATCGCCGTCGGCACCGTCGACGGCGTGCCGCGCCCCTTGCTGAACGGCAAGTTCGTGTTCCAGTACGGCCCGCTCGACCAGGGCTTCTGGCCCGACGGCCTGTACACCGCGCCGACCGACGAGGCGCTGAAGTCCGACCTGCAGGCCATCAAGGACCTGGGCCTGAACATGGTGCGCAAGCACATCAAGGTGGAGCCGCAGCGCTGGTTCTACTGGGCCGACAAGCTGGGCCTGCTGGTGTGGCAGGACATGCCGCATGCGTGGGACGCCGAATCGAGCGCCGCGGTGCGCGCCAAGGTCGAGGCCGAAGACCGCGAGATCGTCGACGAGCACCGTTCGTCGCCGGCCGTCGTCACCTGGGTGATCTTCAACGAGAGCTGGGGCGATTTCGACATGGTCCGCATGGCCAACCAGTTCAAGGCCTGGGACCCGAGCCGGCTGACCGACACCCACTCGGGCATCAACTTCGCGCCCGGCGACCAGGGCACCGGCGACCTGATCGACAACCACGACTACCCGGGGCCGAGCGCACCGGCGTACCAGCCGAACCGCATCTCGGTGCTCGGTGAATTCGGCGGCAACGGGCTGCGCGTCGACGGCCACATGTGGAACCCGGCGTCGACCTGCTGCTACACGCTCTACCCCGATGCGGCGACGCTCACCAACGTCTACCTCGAGCAGGTGAACGGCCTGCGCGAGCTGGCGGTGTCGCGCGGCCTGAGCGCGGCGGTCTACACCGAGATCACCGACGTCGAGGACGAGCTGAACGGCTTCCTGACCTACGACCGGCAGGTGCGCAAGATGGATTTCGCGCGGCTGAAGACGGCGCACCAGGCGCTGATCGGCGGCGAGCCGTACCTGCGGCGCGGCAGCTCGTACTCGTTCCGCACCGTGACGCCGGGCGTGACCAACCGCTACCTGCGTCACGCCGGCAGCCTGGGCGTGACCGAGGTGGTCGATGCCAACAGCAGCGAGCTGCTGAAGAAGGACAGCTCGTGGAAGGTCGTCAACGGGCTGGCCGACAGCAGCTGCCTGTCGTTCGAATCGATCAACCAGCCGGGGCAGTTCCTGCGCCACCAGAACTACAGGCTGCGCATCGACCCGAGCGACGGCAGCGCGCTGTTCCAGGCTGACGCCACCTTCTGCCCGCGCAAGGCGCTGGACGGCGGCGGCGGGCTGTCGCTGGAGTCGAAGAACCTGCCCGGCCACTACGTGCGGCACGCCAATGCGGAGGTCTGGCTGAATCCGCTGCAGGACACCAGCGGCTACCGCGCCGATGCGTCGTGGGCACCGGCCACCGGCTGGTGGCGCAGCAGCGTGCTGGTAGGGGCGAACACCGTGCACTCGCTGCGCGTGCTGACGCCCGGTTTCGACAACCGCTACTTGCGGCACCAGAACGCACTGGCCTACACCGAGGTCGTCACGGCCGCGAGCGACGCCACGCTGAAGCTGGATGCCAGCTGGCGCATGGTGCCGGGGCTGGCGGATGCGAGCTGCTACTCGTTCGAGTCGCGCAACTTCCCCGGCGAGTACCTGCGGCACAGCGCATCGCGCGTGCGCCGCGACGCGCTGCAGGACAGCGCGCTGTACCGCGCCGACGCCACCTTCTGCGCGCAGGGCACGGCCGACGGCAGCGCCGGCACGCGCTTCGCGGCGTCGAACTACCCGAACCGCTACCTGCGCCACTACGCGGCCGAGGTGTGGATCGCCGACGGCCAGGGCGGCAGCAGCTGGAACACCTCGGGCGGCTTCGATGCCGACACCAAGTGGGCGGTGGAGAACGCCTGGGCGCCTTGATGCGGCAGGGGCGGGCGGTCAACAGGGTGAACAGGCCCTAAACTGCCCGCCCGACCGACGATGGAGCGCCAGCGCATGAAGCCGAAGCCGTTTTCGATGATCCGCGAGTTCCACCTCGCCGACTGGTTCACGCTCGGCAACGCCGTGTCGGGCACCGGCGCGCTGTTCTCGATGATGTCCTACCTCGCGAGCGCGAACGTGGTGCACATCCACTTCGCCTGCGGCCTGGTGATCGCCGCGCTGGTGTTCGACATCCTCGACGGCCGCGTCGCGCGCTGGCGCCAGAAGGCCTCGGCGCTGGGCCGCGAGCTCGATTCGCTGGCCGACGTGATCTCGTTCGGCGTCGCGCCGGCGATCATCGCCTACGGCTGCGGCATGCGCGGCCTGTACGACCGCATCGTGCTCGCGTACTTCGTCGCCTGCGGCGTGTCGCGCCTCGCCCGCTACAACGTCACCGCCGAGGCGCTGTCGGACGACAGCGGCAAGGTCACCCACTTCGAAGGCACGCCGATCCCGACCTCGATCGTGCTGGTGCTGATGCTCGGCGTGGCCGCCTGGGCCGGCGCGCTCGGCCCGAACCTGTGGTTCGGCGAGGTGATGGTCGGCGAGCACTACTTCCACCCGCTGGTGCTGCTGTTCGGGCTGTCGGGGTCGCTGATGATCAGCCGGATCAGGATCCCGAAGCCTTGATCGGATGCGTCAGGCGAGAACCTGCAGGCCGTGTTTGCGCACGATCGACAGCAGCTTGAGCGCCATGCCGCTGGGGCGTTTGGTGCCAGCCTCCCACTTCTGCACCGTCGATTCACTGGTGTTCAGGTAGAGGGCAAAGACCGGTTGGCTGACGTGAGCGCCTTCGCGGATGCGCTTGATCTGGACCGGACTGATCGCCGACGGCGCTGACACGCAGGTTTCGTCAAACTGACGCATCGTCGCCTTGTCGATGGCGCCAACCTGCCTGAGCGCCATCGCGGATTGATGGATGGCCTCAAAGGCATCGCTTTTGAACTTACGCTTTGTCGGCATTGCAAATCTCCACGAACTGTCCGTTCGCGATCAGCTGGATCACTTGTGAATCATCCAATCCGGCATAGCCGCTTCTTGAAAACGCCGCCGCCGAGATCCTCAGCCTGGCCGCGAATCGCCTGCAGGACAGCGGCGCACAATCGGCGGAACGCGATACAAGTTATCAAATCGCACCTGCTGTCGTGTCCTCATTGCCTGCACTTTCACGACCCTTGTCTTGCGCTTCTGCGCCGCTTTGTTCCGCTCAGCTCATGCGGCTCCAGAAAGAACGCCGCATTCCCCGCCACCCGCTCCACCACCAGGTCGATGAAAGCCCGCACGCGCGCCGGTTGGGCGACACGGCTGCCGTAGTAGAGGTACAGGTTCAGGTGCTCGGCGACGTGCTCGGTCAGCACCGGCACCAGCCGGCCGCTGCGCACGAACGGTGCGGCGGTCGCTCCCACCAACTGGCCGATCGCATGGCCTGACAGCACCGCGTTGGCCTCCAGCTCGACATCGTTGGTGCACAGCACCGGCGCGAAGTCGCGCGCGACGATCTCGGCGCCGACCTTGAACTCCCATGGCATCACCTTGTTGGTCGACGGATGCCGGAAGCCGCTGCAGCGGTGGTGCGCCAGATCGTCGATGTGCCGTGGCGTGCCGTGCTTCGCCAGGTAGCCCGGTGTCGCGCACACCACCAGCTGCAGCGGGAAGAGTCGGCGCGAGATCACGCCGTCGTCCGGCGGTGTGCCGGCGCGGAAGCCGACGTCGACCCGGTCCGCGACCCAGTTGCCCAGGCGATCGTCCAGCTGCACGTCCGGCTCGATCTCAGGATGCCGCTCGCAGAACTCCGCCAGCACCGGCCACAGCACCGGCAGCATCAGCGAGCGCGACGCGACGATGCGCAGCGGCCCGGCAATCTCTTCGCGGTCGCGGCGTGCGCCGTGCAGCGCGCGCTGCAGCGTCGACAGGCCCGGCTGAGCGGCCTCGAGGAAACGGCTGCCCTCTTCGGTCAGGCTGAGCCGCCGCGTCGTGCGGTGGAAGAGCCGCACCCCCAGGTGTGATTCGAGTTGTGCGAGCGCCTGGCTGGCCGCCTGCGGCGTGATGGCCTGGGCCGTGGCGGCCTGGCGCAGGCTGCCCAGCTCGGCGGCGTGGATGAAGGTGGCGATCGCCCGGAGTTCGTTGAAGGCCATGGTGGGATTGTCACGATTGGCTTGCGGATGTCGCCAGTGATTGTGGGCTAGTTCAAGCTCAATCGAGTGCCTAAAGTTGCGTCACTCCACCACCACATCAAGGACATCACCATGGCAAGCACTTCCGATTTCAAGCGCGTCTGGTTCGTCACCGGCGCGGCACGCGGCATCGGCGCACGCATCGTCGACGCGGCGCTCGCGCAGGGCGATGCGGTCGTCGCCACCTCGCGCGATGCGAGCACGCTGGAACAGCGCTTCGGTGCGCAGCCGGGCCTGCTGGCGGTGGCGCTCGACGTCACGTCCGAGGCGCAGTCGGCCGCCGCCGTCACGGCCGCGCTGGCGCGCTTCGGCCGCATCGATGTGCTGGTCAACAACGCCGGCTTCGGACTGCTCGGTGCCGTCGAGGAGGCGAGCGCCGACGAAGTGCGCCGCCTGTACGAGACCAACGTCTTCGGGCTGCTGAACGTCACGCGGGCGGTGCTGCCGTCGATGCGCGCGCGCCGCAGCGGCCACGTGATCAATATCTCGTCGCTCGGCGGCTACCGCTCGGGTGCCGGCTTCGGCGTCTATTGCTCGACCAAGTTCGCGGTCGAAGGACTGACCGAGGCCTTGCATGCCGAGCTGCAACCGCTGGGCATCCATGCGACGGTCGTCGAGCCCGGCTACTTCCGCACCGAGTTCCTCGAGCAGTCGTCGCTGGTGGTGTCGCCGCGCATCGTCGACGACTACGCGCCCACCGCCGGCCAGGTGCGCGAGGCCGCGAAGCGCATCAGCCTGAACCAGCCGGGCGATCCGCAGCGGCTTGCGCAGGCGATGCTCGCGCTGGTCGAGTCGGCCACGCCGCCGCTGCGGCTGCCGCTGGGCACCGACACGCTGCAGACGATCCGCGACAAGCACGCGTTCGTCGAGCGCGAGACGACGACGTGGGAGCGGTTGTCGGCGTCGACCGATTTCCCGAAAGGCACCTGAGCGGCGCCAGGGTGGCATCTGTCGGACACTGCGGCCCTCGCCACTCCGAAGACCGCCATGGACCGCAGCTCCGTCACCCCCTGGACCGTCGCCGTGATGGGCGCCGGCGCCGTCGGCTGCTACTTCGGCGGCATGCTGGCGCGCGCCGGCCACCAGGTGACGCTGATCGCGCGGCCGCAGCATGTGGACGCCATTGCGCGCGACGGCCTGCGCATGCAGACGCGCACGTTCGACGAGCGCGTTCGCCTGCAGGCGAGCACCGACGTGGCGGCGGTGCAGGGCGCGCAGCTGGTGCTGTTCTGCGTGAAATCCACCGACACCGAATCCGCCGCCGCTGCGATGCGCCCGCACCTGTCGCCCGGTGCTCTGGTGCTGACGCTGCAGAACGGCGTCGACAACGACGAGCGGGTGCGCGGCGTGCTGTCGAACGAGGTGGCCGCCAGCGTGGTCTACGTGGCCACCGAGATGGCGGGGCCGGGGCACCTGCTGCACCACGGCCGCGGCGAGCTGGTGATCGCGCCGAACAGCGTCGCGGCCAGCCTGGTCGAGGTGCTGGCCGCCGCCGGCGTGCCGGCGACGGTCTCCGACAACGTGCGCGGCGCGCTATGGGCCAAGCTGATCCTGAACTGCGCCTACAACGCGATCTCGGCGATCGGCCGCGTGCCGTACGGCCGCTTCGTCGACCACCCCGGCGTGCCGCAGGTGATGCACGACGTGATCGCCGAATGCCTGGCGGTCGCGCAGGCCGAAGGCGTGCAGGTGCCCGGCGACGTGGAAGCCACGGTGCGCGGGCTGGCCGCGACGATGCCGGGCCAGTTCTCGTCGACCGCGCAGGACGTGATGCGCGGCAAGCCCAGCGAGATCGACCACCTGAACGGGCTGGTCGTGCGGCGCGGTGAACGGCATGGCGTGCCGACGCCGGTCAACCGCGTGCTGCACACGCTGGTCACGCTGATCGAGGCCGAAGCCCGATCAGCGCCAAGTCTCAGCTCGCGATCTGCTTGAACTTCGGATTGCGGACCACGTCCTCGATCAGCTTCTGCACGGCCGGGCCGAAGGCCTGCGCCACTTCCTGGCAGGCCTTGTCGGCGATGAAGCTGCCCGAGAACGGGAACTTCGACTGGGTCGAGAAGCTTTCGTTGCGGGCGTTCGAGACGACCAGCGTGAACGTCCAGTTGCCATCGCTGATGCCCGAGCTGAAATCGATCTGCTCGAGCTTGCCCGACAGCTTCAGGCTCGAAGCCGGGTCGTACAGGCCGGCCAGCTTCAGCTCGTCGATGAAGGCTTTCTCGATGTAGGTCTCGAAGCTGGGCTCGACCTTGACGGAGCCGGCGGCACGGCACGAGATCGAAGCGTCGCCAGGCTTGGCGGCCTGGAACTTCGCGACCGACACCGGCTTGATGCTGGTCGCCTTGAGGGCTTCCACGTTCTTGACGGAAGCGCCGTAGGGCGCGACGTTGAAGGCACAACCGGTCATCAGGGCGGTCGCGGCGAGGAAGGGCAACAGGCGAAGGGACATGACGCGTTCCAAGTGGATGAAGCCGCGGATCATACGGAACGGTCTGTCAGATATCGATGCGGATGACGTGGCGTCCTTCACGTTGATGAGACGGAATCCGCACAAGGCGAGCCTGGATCGAAGCCGGTGGCTTGCAGACTGCACAGCGGCGCGAACAGCGGCTGCGGCAGCGCCGACCAGGCGAACCACTGCCAGCCGTCGCACTTGTCCGGCTCCAGCGTCGCCGGCTCGCCGAGCGTGTGCCGCGCCACCACGAAGACGGTCAGGTAGTGCTGGCGGACCTCGTCGAACACATCGCTGGTGTATGGGCCGCGCTCGCAGGGGCCGAGCACGAGCCCCGTCTCTTCCAGCAACTCGCGGCGCGCGCAGTCTTCGATCGACTCGCCGTACTCCAGGCGCCCGCCGGGTGCCGACCAAGTGGCTGCGCCGTGCGAGCCGCGCCGGCGGCCGAGCAGCAGCTGGCCGTCGCGCAGCACGAGGATGCCCACGCCCACGCCCACCCCGACGTATGTCATGGCGCTGCGGCCTTCCGGGTCCTGCCGATGAGCACCGGCTGGAACAGCACATCGTCGCGGCGTTGCACCTGTGCGAAGCCGGCCTCGTGCATCAACTCGGTCAGTCGCTCGATGCTCACCGCGTAGTAGCGGCTTGTCGCGACACGGGTCGTGCAGATGCCATCCGGCGCTTCGGTCGTCAGGTACATGCGCAGGTCGTAGTGCTCACCGTCCCACTCCCAGACCTGGACGGCGATGAAGCGGTGGCCGTCGGCGTGCTTGTGCATGCCATACGGATGCACGTCGGGCGTCTTGCGGACGACGGCGGCGTAGTCGCGCACGGAAATCACGAGGCTGCCGCCCGGCCGCAGGCAGCGGTGGGCCTGGCGAAAGCACGCCAGCAGATCGTCGTCCGTCAGCAGGTGCGGCACGCTGTTGTCGCAGGCGAGCACGGCGGCCATCGAGCCGGTGGTCACGTGCGCCAGCGTCCGCAGGTCGTCGACGCCGGCCAGCGCGTTCAGCGAGCGGCGTTGCAGCTCCGCCTTCAGTCGTTCCACCGCCGCGGGCGAGATGTCCGACGCGACGACGCGGTGGCCGTGCGCGAGCAGTCCGAGCGTCTGTGTGCCTATGCCGCAGGCTGCGTCCAGCACCGGGTCGCCGGGCTGCACGCCTTCTTCCGCCAGCAGCGTGGCCAGCGCCTGCCCTTGCCGCTGGATCGCGCTCTCCCAGTCGCCGTAGAGCAAGTGGTAGTGCGGTGCGAGGTGGTCGTAGAAGGAGCTTGTCATTTCGCCAAATCATGCATGACATCGCACGCGATGCCGCCCGCGACCCGGGCGGCGCGCAGCATGGGAACCACAGGCCCTTCCAGAAAGACCCGCCATGAGCATCACCGTCAGCGCCGCACCGTCCCCGCTTGCCTCGTACCGGTCGATCGGACCGATGCCCTTGCAGCCCGGTCAGTCCGCCTTCCAGGCGGCATCGATCGGTGCGTTGCGACGGCCGGCCGGCGATCCTGCCATCGAGGCGCCCGGCGCGAAGCCGGCCGAGCCCGGCGTCGCCCACACGACGCGCAGCCCCGAACTGGTCGAGATGTTCGACTTCATGCTGCAGCAGCACATGCAGCAGCAATGCCAGAAGTCGCCGCTCGACGGGCACAAGTCAGACGGCATCGCGGTCGAACTCGCGCAGGACAAGGTCAGCGAGCAGCGCAACTACGCCAGCCACCCGCACCTGATGCTGGCGGTCTGATCGGGCGTCCGATCAGTCGCTGATCAGCTTGCTGTCGTAGAACGACAGCGTCTCGTTGAAGCGCATGCACGACTTGGCGGTGACCGTCGGCGCCATCTCCTGGTCGTAGCGGTCCTTGAAGCGCACGAACAGGCCGAGCGCGACGTCCCTGGCCTGCGCCGGCGTCACGCTGCCGGAGGCCATCGCGTGCTTCTCGATGCGGTCCATCGAGCTCACCAGCAGCGCGGCATGCGATTTTTCCCAGCGCTTCTGCGCTGCCATCGACGGGTAGCCGAGCTTGTCGCACTGCTCCGCGCCTTTCATCGCGAACGCGAAGTGCATCAGGTTGCTGGCGGCGTCCTTCTCGGTCATCGCCATCGCGGCGCCGGCCGCGAGTTGCAATGCCAAGGCCACGGCCACGGTGCGCGAAGAAATCGGCTTCATCGGTGGGAACTCCCTGTTCGCAAGGATTGCGCGGCGATGGTAGCGCTGTCAGGGGCGGTTTCGCGTTCCACTAGAATGCGAACGATTCCTATTTGTCAATCGTGAGATCCCCATGAACCGTTGTACGCCGATCGCCTGCGCCGCCGCGCTGGCCTGCCTGATGCCCGCCGTGCAGGCCCAGACCGCCGCCGTGCCCGAGGCCGCTGCCAGTGCGCCGGTGACGACGCTGCCCACGGTCAACATCAGCGCGAGCGCCGACGCCTCGGCGACCGGCCTGAGCAAGCCGTATGCAGGCGGCCAGGTGGCCCGCGGCGGCCGTGCCGGGATCCTCGGCACGCGCGACAACATGGAGACCCCGGTCAGCATCACCAGCTACACCAACGAGCTGATCCAGGATCGCCAGGCGCGCAGCGTCGGCGAGGTGCTGCAGAACGACAGCGGCGTGCGCATGGCGCGCGGCTTCGGCAACTTCCAGGAGGCGTATTTCCTGCGCGGCTTCCTGCTGAGCTCGGACAACGTCGCCTACAACGGCCTCTACAGCCTGCTGCCGCGCCAGTACATCGCCACCGAACTGTTCGAACGCGTCGAGGTGCTGCGCGGGGCCTCGGCCTTCCTGAGCGGCGCGAACCCGGGCGGCGACGGCGTCGGCGGCTCGATCAACCTGCTGCCCAAGCGCGCCTCCAACCAGCCGCTGACCCGCGTGACGGCCGGCGTCATCGGCGAGCAGGGATCGGCCTCGGCCGACATCTCGCGCCGCTTCGGCCCGGACAACGCCACCGGCGTGCGCGTCAACGCGATCTACCGCGATGGCAACACCCCCGTCGACGACGAGAAGTCGAAGCTGAGCGTGCTGTCGGTCGGGGTCGACTGGCACAGCCGCGACGTGCGCGTGTCGGGCGACATCGGCTACCAGGACAACCGGCTGAAGGCGCCGCGCCCGAACGTGTCGCTGTCCGGCGTCACTTCGGTGCCGTCGGAGCCCGACAGCACGGGCAACTTCGCGCAGCCCTGGTCGTACTCGAACGAGCGCGACCTGTTCGGCACGCTGCGCGCCGAATGGGACCTGAGCGACAGCGTGACCGCGTGGCTGGCCTACGGCCTGCGCCGCAGCGACGAATCGAACTCGCTGGCCGGCCCGACCGTCACGTCGCTCGACGGCAGCGCCAGCTTCTACCGCTTCGACAACGCCCGTGAAGACAAAGTCGACACCGGCGAGCTGGGCCTGCGCGGCAAGTTCCGCACCGGGCCGGTCGGCCATGAGTGGGTGGCCGCCTACTCGGCATTCCGCCTCGACAGCAAGAACGCCTACGGGTACGACTACCTGCACCCGCTGACGACCAACCTCTACGCGCCGGTGAGCTACGCCGAGCCAGCCTTCAGCGCCGATGCGGTGTTCGGCGGGAAGCTCGAGTCGCCGCAGACCACCAGCCTGACCAACCTGAAGAGCTTCGCGCTCGGCGACACGCTGTCATTGTTGAACGACCAGTTGCTGGTCACGATCGGCGCGCGCCACCAGACCATCGACACCAACAGCTACGACTACACCACCGGCGTCGAGAACTCGTCGTACGTGCGCTCGCGCCTCAGCCCGATGCTCGGCGTCGTCGCCAAGGCCGGACCGCAGCTGTCGTTCTACGGCAACTACGTCGAAGGGCTGTCGAAGGGCGACACCGCGCCGACCATCACCTTCGACGGCTCGCCGGTGCCGCTCAACGCCGGCCAGTCGCTGGACCCGTACGTGTCCAAGCAGAAGGAGATCGGCGTCAAGTACGACGGCGGCCGCCTCGGCGGCAGCCTGGCGCTGTTCTCGACCACCAAGCCGCGCGCGTTGACGAACGCCGCGCAGATTTTCACGTCCGAAGGTGAAGACCGCCACCGCGGCGCCGAGCTGAACGTGTTCGGTGAGGCTGCGCCCGGCGTCAAGCTGCTGGGTGGCGTGACCTGGCTCGATGCGAAGCAGCAGTCCACCGGCAACGCCGCCACCGATGGCAAGCGCACGCTGGGCGTGCCGCGCGTGCAGGCCAACGTCGGCAGCGAGTTCAGCGTGCCCGGCGTCGACGGCCTGGCGATCGACGGCCGCGTGGTCTACACCGGCTCGAGCTACGCCGATTCGGCCAACACGCTGCAGCTGCCGTCGTGGACGCGCCTCGACCTCGGCGCGCGCTGGTTGGTCGACGTGCAGGAGAGGCTCGTCACGCTGCGGCTGCGCGTCGACAACGTGACCGGCAAGGACTACTGGGCCTCGGCCGGCGGCTACCCGAACAGCGGCTACCTGGTCGTCGGTGCGCCGCGCACCGTGTCGCTCAGCGCCAGCATCGACTTCTGACCATGCTGAGCGCCAGCGCCCTGAAGACCTGGTCGTGGTGGCACAAGTGGAGCAGCCTCATCTGCACCGCGTTCATGCTGCTGCTGTGCCTGACCGGGCTGCCGTTGATCTTTCACCATGAGATCGATCACCTGACCGGCGGCGAGATCGAGGCGCCGGAGATGCCGGCCGACGCGCCGCGCGCCAGCCTCGACCAGGTGCTGGCCTCGGCACGTGCGCTCTACCCGGAGCGCATCGTGCAGTTCGCGTCGCAGCCCGAGGACGACGACCGCCTCTGGCACATCACGCTGACCCCGACGCCCGCGCCGACGCAGGACTTCAAGTCGATCGCGGTCGATGCGCGCACCGGCGGCGTGCTCGGCGAGGTGCCGGTCAACACCGGCTTCATGAGCATCATGCTGCGCCTGCACGTCGACCTGTTCGCCGGCCTGCCGGGCAAGCTGTTCCTCGGCGCGATGGGCCTGCTGCTGCTGGTGGCGATCGTCTCGGGCCTGGTGCTGTACGCGCCCTTCATGCGCAAGCTGCGCTTCGGCGAGGTGCGCCGCGAGCGCTCGGCGCGCGTCAAGTGGCTGGACCTGCACAACCTGCTGGGTGTCGTGACGCTGGTGTGGGCGTTGGTCGTCGGCGCCACCGGCATGATCAACACCTGGGCCGACCTGCTGATCAAGCTGTGGCAGTACGACGCGCTGACCACGCTGCTCGCGCCCTACCAGGGCCAGCCGCTGGTCGACGAGGGCGCGCGCGCACCGACGCAGCGCATGCTGGTGGCCGCCAAGGCGCAGGCGCCGCACATGCGCGTCGGCTTCATCGCGTTCCCCGGCACGAGCTTCTCGAGCCCGCACCACCACACCTTCTTCATGCGCGGCACCGAGCCGCTGACCGCGCGCCTGCTGCAGCCGGTGATGGTCGACGCGCAGACGGCGCAGGTCACCGCGTCGCCCGAGGTGCCGTGGTACATCGCGACGCTGCTGCTGTCGCAGCCGTTGCACTTCGGCGATTACGGCGGCTTGCCGTTGAAGATCGTCTGGGCGCTGCTCGACCTCATCACGATCGTCGTGCTGGGCAGCGGGTTGTACTTGTGGCTCAAGCGCAGGCAACCGAGGTCGCTGCTCGACGAGGCCGGCGTGCGGCTGGCCGGGGCGTCGCAGGACTTGCCGCAAACCTGACCGCAGGGCGCCCGGTTCGCGACCGGCGGTGGCGGTGCGCCCGGCTCGGTCACCGGATCCGCCGGGTGCGGTGACGGCGGGTCGTCGATCTCGGGCAAGGACGGCGGAGCGCCCGGCGGCACGGGTGGCGCGGCCGGCGGTTCCGGCACGGTGTGCAGCAGAAGCGGCCGAATCGATGTCATGGCGGAGCCTGTGTGCGTTGGCGACACAGTCCCCCGGCAATCGGCGTTCCCTCCGCCGATTCGCTCACACCATTCAGTTCACCGTGAACAGGTTCAGGTTCACCGAGTTCGCGATCGCCGCATTGCCCGCGGTGTTCGGGTGCAGGTGGTCCCCGGTGTCGTTCGCCGGCAGCATGCGCGCCGGATTCGACGGGTCCCGCGTGGCGAGGTCCTGGTCGATCACACCGTCGCAGCCGCTCGCGCTGCTCTTCACGAAGTTGTTGTAGGCCTGCCGCGTCGTCTCCTGCGACGGCGTCGAGACGTTGTCGCTGTACGGCGTCAGCGTCGAGCACAGGAACTTCACCTGGCGCGCATGGGCCTTCGCGATCATCCGCTGCAGCGGGCCGAGCAGCTGCTCAAGCGTGGGTTGCGGGTTGCCGCGCAGGTCGTTGATCGGGTCGTCCGAGTAGATCACCCACTTCACGCCGGCCTGGCCCAGCACGTCGCGGTCGAAGCGGTTCTCGGCGCTCGGGCCGGCGCCGTCGCGCAGGCTGCTGTTGCCGCTGATGCCCTGGTTCAGCACGCCGACGCCGATGCCGGCGGCGTTCAGCCGGTTCGCCAGCACGTTCGGCCAGCGCTGGTTGGCGTCGAAGTTCGTGCCGACGCCGTCGGTGATCGACGCGCCCAGCGTCGCGACGCTGCCGCGCAGGCTGCTGTTCGACACGTCCAGGTTGGTCAGCACCCGGTAGCTGCCGCTGGTCGCACTGGGGTTGATCGTCGCGTTGCCGCTGACGTTGCCGGCCGCCACGTAGTTGGTCTGCAGCCCGGTCTGGTGCTCGGTGCTCACTGTCGTCGCGTTCGGCATGTAGAAGCTGATCGCCACGTCGGACAGTGCGGCGACATTGAAGTCGACCGAATCGCTGACCGCCTCGCCACCGGCCGGGATCACCACCGTGGCCTGCCCGCCGAAGCTCAGCGTGCGGTCGCTGGCCGCGACGATGGCCGACCCACCGGCCCGCTGCGCGATGTGCACGTTGGCGATCGTGATCGGCTGGTTGCCGAACACGTTGGACAGGTGCACGCGCGCGGCCGCGCCGCCGACGCTGGTGTGCACGATCTGCCGCAGCGTCTGCTGGTTGAAGCTGGTGTTGCCGCCCTGCGGCGAGGCGCCCCAGGTGCCGACCCAGGTGCCGGTCGGCGGCGGGGTGTCGCCGGCGGGCACCGGCGTCCAGCGCTGGTTCGCGGCACCGAGGCAATCCCATTGGTGGATGCGCGCGCCGGGCAGGGTGCTGACGCCGCTCACGTCGACGCAGCGGCCGCTGTGGCGGGCCGCGATGCGCAGTGCGCCGGCGTCATCCGAGACGACGAAGCGCTGGTTCGCGCCGCCGCCATAGGCCCATTGCTGGATCAGCGCGCCGTTGTCGAGCGAGATGTCGCTCACGTCCAGGCCCTTGCCGCTGTTGACGTTGACGAAGCTGTAGGTGCCTTCGGCGGCGGGCTGGGCCTCGAACAGTTGCCGGTCGGCCTGGCTGCACGCGGCCTGGGCCGTCTTCGCGCCGTTGTCGAGCGAGCCGTTCTCGACGTCGATGCACAGGCCGGAATGCACCGCCTTCAGCGCATAGCGGCCGATCGCCAGCGCGCCCTGGCCGGTGGTCGACATCGGGTACAGCAGGAACTGCTGCGCGCCGCTGGCGCTGCAAGTGGCCTGTCGCAATCCGGCACCGTCGTTCAGCGAACCGCCGTCGATCGCGATGCACTTGCCGCTGCCGGCGTTCTTCAGCGCGAAGCGGTTGCCCTGGCTGCGCTGCGGCACGAAGCGCTGCGCGTTGGTGTCGTTGTTGGTCCACTGGTGGATCACCGCACCGTCGGCGGTCGAGCTCGCGGCGAGGTCCACCACGCGGCCGGTGCCGACCGCGACCAGCTTGTAGCTGCCGCCGGCCTGCACCGTCAGGTCGAAGGTCTGCGTGACGGCACTGCTGCAGGTGTTCTGCACGAAGGCGCCGCCGTCGCTGGCAGGCGGCACCGCGTCGACGCACTTCGAGCTCTGCACGTTCTTCAGCACGTAGCGGCCGGCCGCGACGGCGGGCACCGCGAGCGCGGCCGCCCGCTCATGGGCGGCGGACTCGGCGCTCGCGGAGGAAGAGGGGGCATCGCCGCCGCCGCAAGCGGCCAACAGCAATGGCAGGCAGGCGAGTGCTGCCCGGTTCAGCGTGTTCATCGGCGTGTCCCCTCATGTCGTGTGTGAGGGCCGCACTATGGAAGCGTTTCCATTTAACGCAAGCCACGACTCGATACAAGAGCTGACCGCAGGGCATTTGCACGGCGACAGGAACCCATCGGCATCACCGATGGATTCGTCACACGATGTCGGATGGGCCGGCTCAGGGCTGCTCGTCGCTGCCGTCCGGGCGGCGCGCGAAGCGCTTCGGCTCGGCGCCGTGCACCGGTGCGTTGTCCTTCCACGGCCAGCCGCCGAAGCCGGTCTGGCGGTAATCGGTGAAGGCTTGTTGCAACTCTTGCTGCGTGTTCATCACGAACGGGCCGTATTGCGCGACCGGCTCGCCGATCGGCCGGCCTTGCAGCACCAGGAACTCGGCCGTCTCGGCGCCGTTGACGATCTCGACCGGTTCGCTTGCGCGCAGCTCGATCGCCGCATGGCGGTCGACCGCGACGCCATCGACCGTCACCGCGCTGCCGACGAAGAAGTACAGCTTGCGCCGCGTGCCGTCGCCCTGCGCGGCCGGCAGCGTCCAGCGCGCATGCGGCGCCATGCGAAGGGTCCAGATCGCGAGGTCGGCCTCGGCCTGCGAGGCCCATGAATCGGGCGGCGGCGCGAGCGGGTCGGCCACGCCGTCCAGCCGGCCGGCGATGCAGACGACCTCGGTCTCTCGTCCGCCGTCGTCAGCGTGCGTGCGGTGCGGGATCTGCTCCGACCAGAACATCGTGAAATGCGGCGGCACCATCTTGCTGCGCGCCGGCAGGTTCAGCCAGATCTGGAACAGCTCAAGCCGGTTCGGCGCGTCGCGCTTCAGCAGCGGGAACATCTCGGCATGCACGATGCCCTGGCCGGCGGTCAGCCATTGCACGTCGCCACCGCCGAAGCGGGCCATCGCGCCGAGCGAATCGGAATGGTCGACCAACCCGTGGCGCACGATGGTCACCGTCTCGAAGCCGCGGTGCGGGTGCGACGGGAAGCCCGGCACCGTCATGCCGTGGTACATGCGCCAGCCGTCGAGGCCGGCGAAGTCCTGGCCCATGTCGCGGCCGGTCAGCAGCGCATCGGGGCCGAACTGCGCATTGCCGCGCGGGTAGGCGTCATCGTGGTGGACGCAGAACAGGAACGGGTCGAGGGTCTCCCACGGAAAACCGAGGGCACCGACATGGAGGATGGATTCACCGGGCATGCGCGGCAGTGTCCCTCAAACCGCGACCGGTCGCTGGCGCTCAGGCGGTGCTCGACACCGGCTGCGTGAGCCGCACGCCGTTCTGCGCGATCGACATCACGCCGTCGGCGTCGACCGTGACCGGCCGCCCGTCGGCCAGCCGGTATTCCGACTCGCCGGTCGGCTCCCACTCGCCGCCGAGGCCGGGCGCGGCGTCGAGCCGGGCCAGGTGCTCGAAGCCGTGCACGACGTAGTCGCGTCCGTCGTCGCCATGCAGGCGCAGGGTTTCCAGTTGATGCAGACGCTTTTCCATCGAGGTCTCCTTCAGCAGGGATCGGTCGGTCGATTGAACTGCAAGCTGGTCGCGCAGGCCACCTCGGCGCGCAAGGCCGCGGGGCGGGAAGGGTTTCGGGATGCGCGTTGGGGTGCTTCACTCGCAGCCGCACTTCGAGCCCGCCATCCGGCAATCGGTCGCAGCGGGCCGCGGCGTTGGCCGCGACTCCCTAAGATCCACCCATGCCCGACCACAGCGACCCTTCCCCGACCGCGGGCGGCCCTCGACGCCGTACCGACTGGAAGCCCTGGCTCGTCTACGCGGCCGGCTGCCTGCTGTCATGGCTGCTGTACGTGCTGGCCGGCACCGAATTCCAGCGCGGCATCTGGCAGCTGTGGGAGGCGGTCTACCAGGCCACGCTGCAGCTGTGGCCGGCGATGCTGCTGGGCGCGCTCGTGCTGCCGTGGGTGCGCTGGCTGCAGCCGCGCACGCTGCCCCCCTTCGCCACGGTGGCCTTGCACACCGCATGCGCGCTGCTGTTCGGTGCGCTGTGGCAGGCGCTGGACTTCACGACCTCGCTGCTGCTGTTCGGCGCCGACCATGCGTTCGCGGTGTTCGCGCAGACGCTGCTGTGGCGCGCGATCTGGGGCGCCGTCGTGTACGCCGCGATCGCGACCGGCTTCACCGCGCTGCTCGAAGCCCGCCGCGCGCGCCGCGCCGCGCTGGCCGCCGCGCAGGCCGAATCGGCGCTGGCGCAGGCCGAGCTGGCGGCGATCACCGGCAAGCTGAACCCGCATTTTTTGTTCAACACCTTGAACACGCTGATCGCGCTGACTCGCAAGGACCCGCAGGCCGCCGAAGCGGCGCTGATGCGCTTTGCCGGCATGCTGCGCTACGTGCTCGACACCAAGCGCAGCGCGGCCGACCGCGTCGCGCTGGCCGACGAGGTGGCCTTCGTGCGCGACTACCTGGCGCTGGAAAGCCTGCGCCTTGGCGGGCGCCTGCGGATCGACTGGCAGCTCGACCCGGCGACACTGCAGGACGAGATCCCGCCGCTGAGCCTGCAGCCGCTGGTCGAGAACAGCGTGCTGCACGGCGTGGCGCCGCGGCTGCAGGGTGGCTGCATCCGCATCGTCAGCGAGCGCAACGGAATGAACCGCGGGCTGGACCTGACGGTCGCCGACGACGGCCCGGGCTGCGACCCGGCGCGGCTGGCCGACCCCGGCACTCCCGCCGATGGCCAGGCGCCGCGCACCGGCATCGGCCTGAACGCGCTGAAGCGCCGCTTCGCGCTCGACTACGACGGACGCGCCCGCCTGCGCGTGCACACCGCGCCCGGTGCCGGCTTCCGGGTGGACTTGTGGATACCGCAATGAAGGACATGACGAACGACATGACGAAAACGCGCGTGCTGATCGCCGAAGACGAACCGCTGGCCGCCGAGGCGCTGGCCGACTGGGTCGCGCAGATGCCGCAGCTGACGCTGGTGGCCACCTGCGCCGACGGCGTGGCGGCGCTCGCGCAGATCCGTGCGCTGCAGCCGCAGCTGGTGCTGATGGACATCCACATGCCGGGCCTCAGCGGCTTGCAGGTCATGAAGGCGCTGGCCGACGACGGTCATCGGCCGGCGGTGATCTTCACGACCGCGTACGACGAGCATGCGCTGGCGGCCTTCGAGCTGCATGCGGTCGATTACCTGCTGAAGCCGTTCGCACGCGAGCGGCTGGTCGAGGCGGTCGAGCATGCGCTGGCCTCGGGCGCGGCGCAGGCGCAAGAGGCGACGGCGCAGGCGGTGCACGCGCTGGAGCAGGCGCCGGCCGAGCCGCTGACGCGCGTGCTGGTGCGCGACCAGGGCAAGATCTTTCCGCTGCACGTCGACCAGATCGAGTACCTGAAGTCCGACACCAAGTACACCGCGCTGGTCAGCCGCGGCCGCAGCTTCCTGGTGCGCCTGCCGATCGCCAGCTTCGAGCCGCGGCTCGATGCGGCGCGCTTCATCCGGCTGCACCGCGGCTGCATCGTCAACCTCGATTTCGTCGATGCGATGACGCCCGACGAGAACTCGCAGCTGGTGGTGCAGATGCGCGACGGCAGCCGCATCACGGCCAACCGCGACGTGTCGCGCCGGCTGCGGGAGCAATCGCTGTGAGGGCGCTGCGGATCGCGTTCGGCGCGCTGGTTTCTTCACTGGCCATGGGCTTGATCGGCGTGTGTGCGCAGGCGCAGCCGGCACCGGTCGGCCGCATGTACGCGCCCGGGCCCTTCGACCAGATCGAGATCGACGGCACGGCACGCATCCGGATCACGCAAGGTGAGCGCGACCAGGTGTTCATCGCCGGCGACGACCTGGCGCAGCAGGGCGTCGAGGTGGACGTGGTCAACGGGCACCTGCGCATCCGCACGGCCGGCGGCTGGAAGTTCTGGCGCGAGGACCGGCCGGCGATCGAGGTGCAACTGCGGCAGCTGACCCACGTGATGCTGTCCGGCGCGGGCGAGGTGCAGGCGCCGGCGCGGATCCGCGGCGACCAGCTGGTGATCGGCATCTCCGGATCGGGCAGCGTGCGCTTCGACGATCTCGCGGTGCGTCAGCTGCAGTTCGACATCTCGGGCGCGGGCGACGGGCAACTGGCCGGCCGGGTCGAGCAACTCGGGCTCAACGTCTCGGGCCGCGGCAAGCTGGTGGCCGATCAACTGCGCGCCACGCGGGCGAGGGTGGCGATCAGTGGCGTCGCGAATGCCGAGCTGTGGGTGATCGACGACCTGCAGCTCGCGATCTCGGGTGCGGGCAAGGTCGATTTCTGGGGGCACCCGGTGGTGCGGCGCTCGGTGTCGGGGATGGGGAACATCACGGCGCGGGGGGGCAAGCCTTGACGACTCGGCTTGCGGCCAAAAAGACAAAGCCCGCACGACCTGATGTTCGTGCGGGCTTGCTGTTTGGTGGCGCTTCAGGGATTCGAACCCCGGACCTGCGGATTATGATTCCGTCGCTCTAACCGACTGAGCTAAAGCGCCTGAGCCTCGGATTATAGCCAGGGTTTTTGGCACTTTCGGTCGGCCCCGGCTCCGCTTGTCGTGGGACCCTTCACACTCTCGCCCTCACCCGACCGACCCTCCACGAATGTTCAGCTTCTTCAAGAAAAAGCCGGCGCCCGCCGACGCCGTGCCGCCGCCCGTCGAGGTGCCTGCCGTCGCGCCGACGATCGCGGCCTCGCCGGTGGCCGGGCTGCCGGTCACCGTTCCGCCCGAGCCCGAGCGCCGCAGCTGGGTCGACAAGCTGCGCGGCGGCCTGCGCAAGACCGGCTCCAGCATCGCGCAGGTGTTCACCGGCACGCAGATCGACGAGGCCCTGTATGAAGAACTCGAGTCCGCGCTGCTGATGGCCGATGCCGGCGTCAAGGCGACCGAGTTCCTGCTCGGCGACCTGCGCCGCCGCGTGAAGGAGGCCAAGGCCGGCGATCCCGCACAGGTCAAGGTGCTGCTCGCCGCGGCGGTGGCCGACCTGCTGCGTCCGCTCGAGAAGCCGCTGCGCGTCGGCGAGCACGCGCCCACCGTGATGATGGTGGTCGGCGTCAACGGCGCCGGCAAGACCACCAGCATCGGCAAGCTGACGCGCCACCTCGCCGACAGCGGCCGCAAGGTGCTGCTGGCCGCGGCCGACACCTTCCGCGCCGCGGCGCGCGAGCAGCTCGCGGTGTGGGCCGAACGCGCCGACGTGCCGGCGCAGCAGGCCGGCTCGGTCGAGATCGTCTCGCAGGCCGACGGCGATCCGGCCGCGGTCAGCTTCGATGCGGTCGTCGCCGGCAAGGCGCGCGGCTGCGACGTCGTCATCGCCGACACCGCCGGCCGGCTGCCGACCCAGCTCCACCTGATGGAGGAGCTGAAGAAGATCAAGCGCGTGATCGCGAAGGCGCAAGGCGGCGCACCGCACGAGGTGCTGCTGGTGATCGACGGCAACACCGGCCAGAACGCGCTGGCCCAGGTGAAATCGTTCGACGACGCGTTGGGCCTCACCGGCCTGATCGTCACCAAGCTCGACGGTACCGCGAAGGGCGGCATGCTGGCGGCGATCGCGCGCGAGCGGCCGATCCCGGTCTACTTCATCGGTGTCGGCGAGAAGCTCGACGACCTGCAGACCTTCAGCGCGCGCGAGTTTGCGCAGGCGCTGCTGGATTGACTCGGCGTTGAATCAGCGGATGCGGGGCGAGTTGCCCGAGCGCGGGATGTTCGCGGGGGGCGCGGCCGGGGCCAGCGGCGCGGGCGCCGAATCGATGTCGTCGAACCACGTCGACGGCGGCGGTTCGCGCATCTCGAGCCCGTCGTCCTCGTCGGCCTGATGGCGGCCGACCGGCTGGTAGCCGGCGGTCGTCGACGGTGCATGGGTCGACGGCGTGCTCTCGCTCGCCTTGTTGCCGATGATCGCGTTGCGCGCGCCGGTCGCGCTCGGCAGCGCATCCTCGCGCCACACGTGCAGCGGGATGCCGGCGGCTTCGAGCACGCGGTCCATCCGGTTGTGGCGCTGCGAGGTGCGCTCCTTCTCTTGCGCCTCGGGCGCGCGGATGTCGACCACCGCAATCACCTGCGAGCTGCTGTCGCAGACCACCAGGTCGGCGCACAGCAGCCCGACGCGGCGCAGCCACTCCGAATACGAATGCCGCGTCGGCACCTTGACGAAGCGCGCCAGCGGCACCTGGGCCAGGATGATGTGTTCCGGCAGCCCGCCACGCAGCGCCAGGTAGGCCTTGCGTTCGGCGGTGGTCAGGATGCGCGTGGCCTGCGGCTGCCACGACTGCAGCGTGTCCAGCGCCTCCAGCGAGCGCGGCTTGTTGCGCTTGGCGGCCGGCTTGGCGCTGCGGTTGTTCATCTTCCAGATCACCAGGCCGCCCACCAGCACCAGGGCGGCGATCATCAGCAATTCCATCTCGGGGTCCAGGTCCTTGTTGGGGGGCAGCGCGGACCTTAGCGGGCCGCGCGCGCGGGGTCAATCATTGTGCCGCCTGCGAGGCGGTTGCAGCGTGTTACCTGCCCACCGGTTCCGGGTGGGATGTGACAAGTCGTTCTCAGCGCATGCCGCCCGGGCCGCCCAGGCCCTTCATGCCGCCCATGCGCTTCATCATCTTCATCAGGCCGCCGCCCTTCATCTTCTTCATCATTCCCTGCATCTGCTCGAACTGGTTCAGCAGCCGGTTGACCTCCTGCACCTGCACGCCGGCACCGGCGGCGATGCGGCGCTTGCGGGTGGCCTTCAGCAGCTCGGGCTTGCGGCGCTCCAGCGGCGTCATCGAGTTGATGATGCCCTCCATCCGACGCACGTCGCGCTCGGCGCGGTCCATGTCGGCCTGGCCCAGGTTGCCGGCCTTCGCGGTCATCTGGGTCGGCAGCTTGTCCATCAGGCCCGACAGCCCGCCCATCTTCTTCATCTGGCTGATCTGCGACAGGAAGTCGTTCAGGTCGAAGTTGTCGCCGGACTTCAGCTTTTCGGCCAGCTTCTGCGCCGCCGCCACGTCGACGCCCTTCTGCACCTCCTCGACCAGCGCGACGATGTCGCCCATGCCCAGCACCCGGCCGGCATGGCGCTGCGCGTCGAACACCTCCAGCCCGTCGATCTTCTCGCTGACGCCGGCGAACTTGATCGGCGCGCCGGTCACCTGGCGCACCGACAGCGCCGCACCGCCGCGCGAATCGCCGTCGGTCTTGGTCAGCACGATGCCGGTCAGCGGCAGCGCGTCCTTGAAGGCCTTCGCGACGTTGACCGCGTCCTGGCCCTGCATCGCGTCGACGACGAACAGCGTCTCGACCGGCTTCAGCTCGGCATGCAGTTCGCGTATCTCGTTCATCAGCTGCTCGTCGATCGCCAGGCGCCCGGCGGTGTCGACCAGCAGCACGTCGAAGTAGTGGCGCTTCGCGTGGTCGAGCGCGGCGCGCGCGATGTCCAGCGGCTTGTCGTTCGCGCTCGACGGGAACCATTCGGCGCCGGCCTGCTTCGTCACCACCTTCAGCTGCTCGATCGCGGCCGGCCGGTAGACGTCGGCCGAGACGGTCAGCACCTTCTTCTTGCGCTTCTCGATCAGGTGCTTGGCCAGCTTGGCGGTGGTGGTGGTCTTGCCGGCGCCCTGCAGGCCGGCCATCAGGATCACCGCCGGCGGCTGGGCCGCGAGGTTGATGTCGGAGACGCCGTCGCCCATCGTCGCCGCCAGCTCGCGATTGACGATGCCGACCAGCGCCTGCCCGGGCGACAGTGAGCCGACCACCTCGGCGCCGAGCGCCTTCTCCTTCACGCGGGCGATGAAGTCGCGCACCACCGGCAGCGCCACGTCGGCCTCGAGCAGCGCCATGCGCACCTCGCGCAGCATGTCCGTCACGTTGCTGTCGGTGATGCGGGCCTGGCCGCGCATCGTCTTGACGAGCCGGCTCAGGCGATCGGTGAGGGTGGAGGCCATGGGGCGAAGCGGGCGCGAAGGACGCGGCCCGCGAAAGTACACTGTGGACCATGAGTTTATCGCCCAGGGTTGCAACGCATTGAGCACGCCGTCGACATGGATGCTGTGGGTGCCCAGTGCCGCCGCCCTGCTGGCCTACGCCGCGGCGGTGCTGCTGGGCGAGCGCCGCACCGAGCCCGCAGCCGCTGACGCCCGGGACAGCGCCGCGCCGCGCCGCGCGCTGATCGCCGGCTGGATCGCGCATGCACTGGCCATCGTGGTCGACATGGCCGGCATCGGCAGCCCGATCTCCGGCGCGCGCTTCGGCTTCGCGCCGGCGCTCTCCGCCACGCTGTGGCTGGTGATCGCGGTCTATGCGGTCGAGAGCCGCTGGGTGCCGCTGCCCGGTGTGCGCCGCTGGCTCGGCCTGCTGGGGGCGGCCGCGGTGGTGCTGGCAGCCATCTTCCCGGGCGAGTTCCGCCCGCAGGCGGTGTCCGCCTGGGCGCCGCTGCACTGGGCGCTGGGCATCGCGTCGTACGGGCTGTTCGGCGCCGCGGTGCTGCACGCGGTGATGCTCGACACCGCCGAGCGCCGCATGCGCTCCAACCTGCGCGCCGCCTCTCGCAGCGGCATGCCGCTGCTGCAGCTCGAGCGCCTGACCTTCCAGTTCGTCACCGCCGGTTTCGCGCTGTTGTCGGCCACGCTGCTGCTCGGCTGGTGGTTCACCAATCCGTGGCGCTGGGACCACAAGGCGACGCTGTCGGTGCTCGGCTGGATCGTGTTCGCCGGGCTGCTGATCGGCCGCCAGGTGCTCGGCTGGCGCGGCCGGCATGCGATCCGCTGGCTGTATGCCGGCGCGCTGCTGCTGCTGCTGGCCTACGTCGGATCGCGCTTCGTGTTCGAGGTCGTGCTGCACCGCACGGCCACCTGAGGTCCGCCATGGGAAAGTTCATCGTTCTGCTGGTGGTGGTGTTCCTGATCGTCTGGCTGGTGCGCGGCGGGCGCCCCGGCCGCTCGGCGCCGGACCCGACGACGCCACCGACGCCGCCTGCCAACGCCGCGAACTCTGATAGCCCCGCTGCCCCGCCCGACACCATCGTGGCCTGCGCGCACTGCGGGCTGCACCTGCCGAAGGCCGACGCGTTGCCGGGCCGCGGCGGCGTGTTCTGCGGCGAGGCCCACCGCGCCGAGTTCGAACGCGCGCAGGCGCCGCGATGAGCAGCGCGCCGCCCAAGCCCGAGCGCCGCCGCAACGACCGCCGCTCGACCGTGCGCGCGACCACCCGCCCCAGCCAGGAGTCCTGGTTCGGTGCGCTCGGCGAAGACAGCCAGTCCCGCGAGGGCTGGGCCGAGGAGGAGTCGCGCTACGACGGCAACTGGCAGGCCGCGCAGGCGGCGCAGGCCGACAGCAACTTCCTCACGCGCCAGGCGCGGCGCCTGATCGGCTCCGGCCAGACGGCCTTCCAGCGCATCTACGGCGCCTTCATCAGCGCGCGCGCCGCGCTCGGCGTCGCGCTGGTCGCGACGCTGGTGGTCGCGGCGATCTTCGGCGTGAAGCCGGCGTGGCCGGTGGTCGCCGTCAGCGTCGCGTATGCGGCGCTCGCGCTGTCGATGTGGGTGCTGCCGCGCTACCGCCGCACGGCCGCGCCGCGCCAGCTCGCGCGGCTGCGCAGCCCGCAATGGGTCTCGACGATCGGCGTCGACATCGTCTGCTTCGGTGCGCTGCACTGGATGTCGCCGGCCTCCGGCCTGAACTACGTCGCGCTGCTGGTGCTGCCGGTGCTGATGGCCGGCGTGCTGACGCCGCGCCTGATGGCGCTCGCGACCGCGTCGGTGGTCACGCTGGCGCTGCTGGGGGTCGCGTGGCTGTCGGTGCTGGCCGGTGGGACCGACGTCACCGCGCTGATGACGCAGGCCGGGCTGGCCGGCAGCGGCTTCTTCGTCATCACGCTGCTGGCCGGCGAGCTGGCCGGGCGGCTGGCGCGCGAGGAACTCACCGCGCGCGGCAGCCTGGAGCTGGCCCGCCAGCAGGCGCAGCTGAACCGGCTGGTGATCGAGGAGATGCAGGAGGGCGTGCTGGTGGTCGACCGGCGCGGCCGCGTGCGCACCGCCAACCCGGCAGCGCGCGCGCTGCTGGCGCCGAGCGGCGTGTCGCGCGAGGCGCCGTTCCAGCTGCAGGGCGTCGAGGCGTGGACCGCGCTCGTCAAGTCGGTCGAGCGCGCGTTCGCCGAATCGACCTGGCCCGAGGGCGGGCGCGACGTGCTGCTCGATTTCGAATCCGCGCCGCCGCGCACGCTGCGGGTGCGGGTGCGCTTCACGCGGCGCCAGGCGCCCGACCCGAGCGAGGAGCTGTGCGTGCTGTTCATCGAGGACGTGCGCAGCATGCAGGCGCGCACCCGCCAGGAGAAGCTCGCCGCGATGGGCCGCGTGTCGGCCGGCATCGCGCACGAGATCCGCAACCCGCTGGCCGCGATCTCGCAGGCCAACGCCTTGCTTTCTGAAGACGTCACCACGCCGGGCCAGCGCCAGCTGACGCAGATGGTCACCGAGAACGTCAGCCGCCTGAAGCGCATCGTCGACGACGTGATGGAGGTCGCGCCGGGCGAGGTGCAGGACGGCGGCCCGATCGATGCGACCGCGCTGGTCGCCGCCGTCTGCAGCGAATGGGCGCGCACCGCGGGCATGCCGATCGGCGGCGACAGCCTGCTGCGGGTGCGGCTGCCCGAGGAAGCGCTCGGCGTCGTCTTCGACCCGGAGCACCTGCGCCGCGTGATGGTCAACCTGCTCGACAACGCCAAGCGCCACGCGCAGCAGACGCCCGGCGGCGTGCGGCTGACGCTGTCGGCGCGCGACGAGGTGCACGTGGTGCTGAGCGTCACCAGCAACGGCGAGCCGATCCCGCCGGAGGTCGAACGCTACCTGTTCGAGCCTTTCTTCTCCACACGCAGCCGCGGCACCGGCCTGGGCTTGTATATTTGCCGGGAACTGTGCGAGCGCTACGGCGCGCGCATCGATTACCGGCTGCGCGCCGCCAGCGAGCCGAACCGCAACGAATTCTTTGTCGCGATGCGGCGCAAACCGCTGGCGGGCATCGAAGCGCCCGAGAACCGACTGCACCTCACATCATGAGTTCGCCTTCCCACTTCAGCCTGCTGGTCGTCGACGACGAACCGGACCTGCGCACGTTGTACGAGCTGACGCTGTTGCGCGAGGGCTATGACGTCGAGACGGCAGGCACCGTCGACGACGCCCTGCTGCACCTGAAGGACCGCACGTACAGTGCCGTCATCACCGACATGCGGCTGCCCGACGGCACCGGCCTCGACCTGCTGCGCCGGCTCGAAGAAGGCAACCGGCGCGAGAAGGCGATCGTCATCACCGCCTACGGCTCGGCCGAGAACGCGGTCGAGGCGCTGAAGGCCGGCGCCTACGACTACCTGACCAAGCCGGTCGACCTGAAGCAGTTCCGCGCGGTCGTCGCGTCGGCGCTCGGGCGCAGCGCGGCCACGGTGCCGACGATGGTGCCGTCCAGCCTGCCGTCCGAGAACGGCGCGCCGGCGGCCTCTGCCGGCACCCCCGGCGCGTCCGTCGCTGCGGCCCGGCCGGCCGCACTGGCACCGGC